>JBASAH010000176.1:0-14822 GCA_049650505.1 Xanthobacteraceae bacterium | reverse complement strand
AAAAGGAAGAAATTTGGCTGCGTCATCGGCTGCGACGGCTGCGTATGCTGCTTCGATACGCGAAAGAAATCCGGGTTGAAATCGGCCTACGGGAGCTTATCGCTGATGCCGAAGAGCGTCTAGAAATACTGGAGCAAGGACAAAATCAGGGACCGCCACAACCAAAGTGAGACACTCCGGCCCATTAGTGACAGAGCGCCCCAACGCTTCGCTTCGGCAACCCTCGATCTAATTCGCGCCGACCATCTCACATCTCACCAACAACAGCACATCAGACCTTTTACCGAGGGTCGCGGGGATCATAGTCGTAGATCTTCCTGCGTGGTTCGATCACGAACAGGAAAAAAGCAATGCCAGCCCCGGCTATCACTAAGAGCACGATAAGCAATAGTTCCATGACGGCCTCCAAGTTTACGACACCATAGACTGCAACCCATCCCTTCTACCACTTCCATATGGCCCCTCTGAGTACCGGGCCACGGCCCTGACCACGCCCGACATTACTGGAAATCAGTGCGCGGCGCATTCAGGGAAGGCTGCCCCACTAAGGAGTGAGGGGCTTTCCCGGGCCACTAGTGACAGAGGCCAACCGCCAAAGTGAAGAGCAATGGTCGCTGTGTGCTAGGCGAGAGCTAGGGCCAAAATCGCAGCCTACGCTAATGCCAATTCTACAACGTAGTCAGTATCTTGCAGCAAATCCCGGCGCTGTCCCCCAGACTGGTGCGCTAACCGGGCTGCGCTACGCTCCGAACGATGACGCGACTATAGTGATTGGCCATTTTAGCCGCAACATGCGCTCGCCATCGACAACACTGCAACGTAAAGTGGCCATTGAGTCGGGCTCGCTCTTTCGTTCATCGGATCAATCTTGAAACGTCTTTACAGTGCTACCCAAAATTCGCTGCGCGGACTCGCCGACGGCTTTAGAACCGAGCCGGCGCTGCGCGAGGAAGCCCTTCTCGTCGTAATAGTTTTGCCGCTCGGCCTGGTCGTCGCACCAAGCGCCGCCTGGTATGCGGGCATGATCAGCGCTTTGCTGGCGGTGCTCGCGATAGAATTTCTCAACACCGCCATCGAAAAGCTCGCCGACCACGTCACGCGCGAGCAACATAAGGACATCCGGCGCATCAAAGATTTTGGTTCGGCGGCCGTGTTTTGCAGCCTCTGCCTGGCCGGACTAGTGTGGCTGCTGGCCCTCGCCGTGCGTTGCGGATTGCTCGGATAAGGCTGCGCCGCTGGTGTTCTGACTTCAGGACCGGCGGCGCGGCGGGCGTTCCGCGCATTTCACTTTAAAACAATGCAATTACGCTGGCCGCGCCCGGCCGGCGCGCCAAGATTTCACGCTATAATCGGGTTCGGCCAAGGAACCTCTGTGACCAGCATTAAAGAGACGATCATCCGTGGCGGCCTGGAATCGCTCTATTTCACTGGCGCCCATGTCGTATTGCGGCCGTTTGTCGGCGGGGTCGGCACCATTCTGATGCTGCATCATGTGCGGCCCCCGCGGCCCGAGCGATTCCAACCTAACCGCTTGCTCGAAATAACGCCGCGCTTCCTCGCCCGTCTGGTTAAAGGGTTGCGCCGCTCAAGATTGGATCTGATTAGCCTCGACGAGATGCACCGCCGGATGGTCGATGGAGATTTCTCGCGGCGTTTCGTCTGCCTGACCTTCGATGATGGTTATCGTGACACTTTGCAATGGGCCTACCCCATTCTTAAGGAAGCGAGCGTGCCGTTTGCCATCTACGTGCCCACTAGCTTTCCCGATCGCCTGGGTGAATTGTGGTGGCTTGCGCTTGAAGCGGTGATCGCGCGCAATGATCGCATTGGTCTAGTCATCAATGGACGCGATCGCAAGTTTGACTGCTGCACAGTCGCTGAGAAGCGGGCACTCTATGGCGAACTTTACTTGTGGCTGCGCGATCGTGCCACGGAAGCAGAAATGCGCGACATCGTGCACAGACTGGCCGCATTCTACCAGGTGGACGTCGCCGCGTTCTGCAATGAGCTGTGCATGGATTGGAGCGAGCTCGCGCAACTCGCGGCCGATCCACTCGTCACTATCGGCGCCCATACTGTGAATCATCCGATCCTCATCAGGCTTTCCCAAGATGCGGCGCGGTCTGAGATGGAGTTGAGCCGTTCGGTTATCGAAGCCGCTCTTGGCAGGAAACCCGCGCATTTGTCTTATCCGTATGGTGATCGTGCAGCTTGTACTGCGCGCGAATTCAAAATCGCTGCTGAACTCGGTTTTAAGACCGCGGTGACAGCGCGCCCCGGCGTGGTGTTCGCCGGGCATACGCAAAACATGACGGCGCTGCCCCGCATACCGGTAGATGGCGACCACCAGCGGATGCGCTATCTGCGTGTCCTGCTGTCGGGATCTGCCACCACACTATGGAATGGATTGCGCCGCGTCGACGCAGCCTAGGCCGGACAATGGATCAGGATTTCGATCCCGATCTTGAACTTCGGTCGCTGGGTCACGGTGCGTTCATCCAGCTCACCAGTGGCATTGCCGGGACAATCCAGCCCAGCCCTGCGATCACATAATACGCGACCGATAGGAAGGCGTTGTCGCGGATCGCCGGGAACTGCGCGACGGCCATCGCTAACAGTGCCCAGGCCATCACCAATATAAATAATGCAAAGGCGCCGATCAGTTTGCGCAGGCGCATCGGCATGGTCCAAAAAATGGCACGATAATTCACGTGTTGCGAGGGCAGGGCGCAGCACTATATGGTCCTCGCGTCAGCGACAAGATATGACGACAACTATTCAAGTGTCCCATCGGCGAGAATTGGATAATGCGCGCCTGATACGGCTATGGCTTTACGTCGTCGCCGCGCTTGTCTTCGCCATGGTCTTGGTCGGCGGCGCAACGCGTTTGACGGAATCCGGCCTGTCCATCACCGAATGGCAGCCTGTGATGGGTGTCGTGCCGCCGCTGAACGACGCGCAATGGCACGCAGAATTTGAAAAGTATCAGGCCATTCCGCAGTACCGACAACATAACTCCGGTATGAGCCTTGCCGCCTTCCAGACGATCTATTGGTGGGAATGGACACACCGGCTCATCGGACGCGCAATCGGCTTTGCGTTCGCGCTACCCTTCGCGTGGTTCCTGTGGCGCGGCTGGATTCCGCTACGCAAGCGGCCAGTACTATGGGTGATCTTAGGACTCGGTGCGCTGCAGGGTGTGATTGGCTGGTGGATGGTCGCCTCCGGCTTGGCCGATCGCGTCGAAGTGTCCCAGTATCGCTTGGCGGCGCATCTCGTTCTTGCCTGTCTGATCTACGCGGCCGTTCTCTGGACGGCATCTCGGTGGGAGGATGAGGGGCCTTCGCTGAGCCTCGCACACGCCACCAGAACCGACCGGTGGATATTCGTCCGGTGCGGCGCCGTTGGACTGCTGGTGCTGGTGTTGCTGCAGATTTATCTGGGCGCTTTAGTCGCGGGGCTGCGCGCCGGATATGCATACAACACCTGGCCGCTCATCGACGGCGCTCTGGTGCCGCAGGGCGCGCGGCTGTTCTTCGACGTGCCGTTCTGGCGCAATTTTTTTGAAAATCCATTGACGGTGCAATTTGACCATCGGATTCTAGGCTATACGATCTGGTTGTTCGCCCTATTTCATCTGTTCAATGTGGCAAGCATGACGAAAGCAGGTCCCTTGCTGACCGGCGCGGCGTTTCTTGCAATAGCAGTGACCGTGCAAGCGGCGCTCGGTATCTGGACTCTGTTGGCCGTCGTGCCACTGCCGCTCGCGATGATGCATCAGGCGATGGCTATGGTGACATTAACATTCGCGGTCATTCACGCAGCGCGCGTGACGCCGCAACATGCGATGTCGGCGCTAGCGTCCCAGCCATAGGTGTAATTCAGGGCTTTCAATTCAGCGCGTCGTCTGACCCGACCGATCGAATTGGCTGCCCTCTACGCCGCGGCCAGTGCCTGGTCGAGATCGGCGATAAGGTCGTCTTTGTCCTCGATACCGATCGACAATCGCACGACGTCTGGCCCGGCGCCGGCCTGGATCTTTTGCGCGTCCGTCAGCTGACGATGCGTCGTCGAGGCCGGATGAATAATCAACGAGCGGGTGTCGCCGATATTGGCCAAGTGCGAGAATAATTGGACATTGGTGACCAAATTGACGCCAGCGTCATAACCCGCCTTCAGGCCGAAAGTGAAAACCGCGCCGGCGCCGAGCGGACAGTACTTTTTGGCGAGGTTGTGATAGCGGTCGCCCGGCAGTCCCGGATAGCTGACCCAGGCGACTTTGGGATGCGCCGCAATCCATTCAGCGACAGCTTGCGTATTCTCGCAGTGCTTCTGCATGCGCAAAGGCAGAGTCTCGATCCCGGTCAGAATGAGAAAGGCATTGAACGGCGAAATGGATGGTCCAATGTCGCGCAAGGCGAGCATTCGGCAGGCCATCGCAAAGCCGAAATTGCCAAACGTTTCGTGCATCACCACGCCGTGATATTCGGGGCGCGGCTCGCACAGCATGGGATAGCGCCGTTCACGCGACCAGTTGAACGTGCCGCCATCGACGATCATGCCGCCCATCGAATTGCCGTGCCCGCCGAGAAATTTCGTGAGCGAATGCACAACGATGTCGGCGCCGTGGTCGATCGGTTTGCACAGATAGGGCGTGGCCAGCGTGTTATCGACGATATAGGGCACCCCCGCGCGACGCGCGATCTGTGCCACGGCCGCCATGTCGGTAATCACGCCGCCAGGATTGGCGATCGATTCCGTAAAGATCGCCTTGGTCTTCGGACTGATCGCCTTTTCGAAGGACGAAATGTCGTCAGGATCGGCCCATACCACGTTCCAATTGAAATTTTTGAATGCATGATTGAACTGATTGATCGAGCCGCCATAGAGTTTCTTCGAAGCAACGAACTCATCGCCCGGCTGCAGCAGACAATGGAAGACCAAAACTTGTGCGGCATGGCCCGACGCCGTCGCCAGACCCGCTGTGCCGCCTTCGAGCGCCGCGACGCGCTCCTCGAGCACCGCGGTGGTGGGATTGCCAATCCGCGTATAGATGTTGCCGAAGGTTTGTAGTCCGAACAGCGAAGCGGCGTGGTCGACGCTCTCAAACACATAAGAGGTCGTCTGATAGATCGGGGTAGCGCGGGCGCCGGTGGTCGGATCGGGCTGCGCGCCGGCGTGAACGGCAAGCGTGGCAAAGCCCGGGATACGTTCGTTCATCGTGTCTTCCTTTAGCCCGATCCTGATTGGAAATAGCGAAGATGGACCGGGCCGGTTTATAGGACCGATCTACGCCGTCAAGGCGCGCTGTAATATCAATTGATTAGGGCAACGCAGGGCGCTGTTTAAGAGCATTTGCTAGCGATTTGCTAGCCAATTTCCCGCACATTGGTTCGCCGCCCGTTCTCAAACCCCAAGGACCCCGCGGGATAGCGCGCCAATGACCCCTGCTGCGGACCTGTCGGCCTTTCGCGTGCGCTTATGTAATGGCCGCTATCGCCGGCCGGGCTCTTCCTCGAAATAGACATAGGCGAGTGCGCTTGGCCGCCGCGGTCCCTGACAGACTGTGTGACGGCCCGTAGGTTTTCAGCGTTCGAAATACGCCTGCTTGAAAACTCTAAGCAGCGCGACTGATCAGGCGCAGAATGAGCAACAGGATAACCGCGCCGATAAAGGCGTCGATGATTGCGGCGATAATGCCGGTGCCGATTACGATCCCGACCTGCGGCAACAGCCAGCCGGCAATCAAGGCGCCCACAATACCGACGATGATATCGCCGATCAGCCCGTAGCCGCCGCCCTTGACCACCATACCGGCTAGCCAACCGGCAATGGCGCCAACGATCAGCCAAATGATGATTGCTTGTATGTCCATGGTTTCCACTCCCGATTTCTGTCACCAAGCAAAGGGCAATCCGCTTGCGACGTAACCGGATGATAGCCGATTCTTCGACGGACCAGGGCGCAGCGGGAAGCGGCGTGTGGGCGTGACTGACGCTAGCGCCGTTTTAAGAAACACGGTGGCTCGCCCTCGGAAGGCCCCACAGTTAACGTAGGAAGGTGCAGATGGATGGCGAACGGGACAGCTAGCTATGCCCAAACACACCCCAGAAGGTCACACGAAAAAAGGATTTTACAGACCCGCGCTCCCTATCGGACCCAATCCTCTTCGGCTTCGCGTCTTACTGCCGGTGCCTTCGGATTTTTGACTTTGAGTCAATGCGCTGACCGCCCCGAGCGATAGGGCGAGCCAAGCCGCTTTGACACGATGCCTTCGCAACCGAGGTTGCACGCCTCGCGGTAGACAATCGCGCCGTCCTCCTCGAAATGCTCTTTGAAGGCGATGCTCGAATGTGAGCCGCGGAGCAACTTCGCGAGTAACGCCTTTCGTTCTTCGATTCGGCTCCGGCCGCAAGTCCTCGCTGTCCAGCTCGAGCAAATCGAACGCACAATGCACGGCGCTGGCGAGCGCGCTATGGCGACGGATCAATTCAAACACGGCAAGCCCGTTTTCGTCGCAAATGATGGCTTCACCGTCGATCAAGCATGATCGAACCGGGAGCTTGCCCACCACCATTGCGATGAAGGGAAAGCGAGACGAGAAATTGTTTCCGGCGCGCGTAATCTGCCGCTCGCCCGTAGCATCGCGCCGCGCCAGAATGCGGAAGCCGTCATGCATGATTTCGTGAATCCAACCCGGGCCGGCCGGCGGCGCCTTGGCAGGAGAGGGTAGGCAGGCTCGATAATTCCGGTACGCTCACGCAACGACATGCGCGAGATTTAGAAAGCCGAGGGGATAGAGTCGAAAAAAAGAGCCCCGAATTGCTCCGGGAACACTTACCATAGATCGAAAGCAATACTACTGCGGCTGCTGGCCGGTTTTTAGCGTTTTGTGGTGCGCCGACATGTACATGTGATGATGCACGATGCGGGTTCTGGTCGCGGGAGCCGCCGACTGGAGAGGCGCTCCTGGAATTATGCCCGGTCCGGGCGGTCCGAGCACAGGAGGGTTGCCCGCCGCGCCGCCGGCGACCGGAGGTTCGCCACCGGTTGGCAGGCCGTTCTGCGCCAGCGCCAGCGAAGTTCCGGCGACAAGCAGCGCGGCGACCATTGTTAGACTTTTCGGGGTTGTCATAATTATCCCTCCAAGCTTTGAGTCGCACCCGCCGGGAGAACGCCTTTATCAGGCCGCGCGTTCCGGTATGGCACTTATGCGCCCTCGGCCTTACGCGGCCAAAGGACTCCGCGGCTGGCGTTATCCGCCGCAATCTCAAAGGACGTGCTGTAGCAAAGGCAAGAACAGCCCCCACACCATGTAGACGACCAAGATTGCGAAAAGGACATCGCCTATCATCTCGCCGGCCGCCGCAAACTCGTGTTCGTATGATTTATCGTCGCTTTATTGATCGCTTTCCTGGCGTTGTACCCGGTCGGCCGCTGCGGTCGCCCCGCCACAGGCGCTGCTGCGATTGAGCGACATGCGCTGCAGACCGCCCATCGGCGGCCTCTTTGCGCTCAGCGTGCGGGTGTTGACACCGATCCAAGCAATTTCCGACGACAGGCGACCATATTCAATTTTTGGGCAGCGGTTCATGACCACTTTCATTCCGTTCGCTTCGGCGAGCGCCGCTGCTTCGTCGTTGCGCACACCCAGCTGCATCCAAATCACCAGCGCGCGGGGCTTGAGCAATAAAGCTTCTTGCACGATCGCCAGCGCATGTTTGGAAGCACGAAAAATGTCGACCATATCGATCGGCTCGGGAATGTCGCTTAATCGGGCGTAGATTTTCTGCCCAAGCATCGCATCTCCGGCATGGCCGGGATTGACCGGAATCATGCGGTAGCCGCGATCGAGCAGATATTTGAACGCGAAATAGCTTGGCCGATTGTCCTTCTCCGACGCGCCGACCATCGCGATCGTCTTCACGGTATTGAGAATGCCGCGAATATAGCCGTCGGAATAAGCATCGTGGTTCATCGTTAGCGCTCGGTCTTTTTAGCGATCTTTCTTAACGGTCTTGCCATTTCGCGTCGCGTTTTTCGATGAAGGCGCTGATGCCTTCCTCGGCGTCGCGCGCCAGCATGTTCTCGACCATTACTTGGGAAGCATAGTCGTAAGCCTCGGCCAGCGACATTTCAGCCTGCCGGTAGAACGCTTCCTTGCCGATCTTGACCGTCAGTGTCGATTTACCGGCGATCTTTGCTGCGAGCTTGAGTGCCGCGGCGTGCTCCTCGCCGGCCGGCACGACCTCATTGACCAAACCGATGCGCGCCGCGTCCTCAGCGGAGATCAAATCGCCGGTCAGCAGCATCTGCATCGCGTGTTTGCGTGAAACGTTTCGAGACAGGGCGACCATCGGCGTCGAACAAAATAAGCCGATATTGACCCCTGGCGTTGCGAACTTCGCTGCGTGCGAGGCGATCGCTAAATCGCAACTGGCGACGAGCTGACATCCTGCCGCCGTCGCGGTCGCATGGACGGCAGCGATCACCGGCTGCGGCAGCGTCACGACTTGCTGCATGACCCGACTGCACAGGCTCATGACCTGCTTGAAATAAGCGCGGCCACGGTCCTCGTCCGAGCGATGCGCGTTGAGCTCCTTGAGGTCGTGTCCGGCCGAGAAGGCGGGTCCGTTGGCGGCGATCACCACCGCGCGCACCGTTCGGTCGTGGGCGATGGCCGAAAGCGCGTCGCTAAGGGCCTCCAACAGCGCCTCGGATAGACTATTGCGGGCTTGCGGGCGGTTCAGCGTAAGAACGGCGATGCTGCCCCTGTCCTCGCGAAGAAGAATGAGCGAAGAGGGGGCAGAGCTTGCGGCGGCGGGAGCACGGGCGCTCATGGTCTAGCTCGTAGCTATCTAGCTCTTGCCTATCAAAACTCTTGCTGATTTTGCGATCAGCCGCCGGCATTGTATCGAACTGGATGAGGGCATGCAGCCATGGTCGATTACGGAAAAATGGCCGATCCCGGAAACGCAATATCGACCGGCGCGATAGAGATGGCGGCTCCCGCGATAACCCGCAAGGAGCTTCTCGAACGGCTCGGCGTCGAATTTCCCGAGGCATCGCATGCCGTTGGAGATTACGACATCGAGAAACTATGGCGCGGCGGCTGTCGGTTGCGCCAACGTTACGATAAACGCGCTTTGCGACCCGGCGGCACGCATGCCGGCGCCACGATGATGGCACTCGGCGATTTTGCGACCTATATCGCGGTGCTCTCGGCGATCGGTTGGGTGCCGCTCGCAGTCACCACCAATCTAACGATCAATTTCCTGAAGAAACCACCGCCACGCGACCTTCTGGCAGAAGCGCGCTTGCTCAAGCTCGGCAGACAGCTTGCGGTCGGCGAAGTCTCCATTCGGGCCGACGGCGATGATGACTTGGTCGCCCACGTGACTTCGACCTATTCAATTCCGCCTGGCTCACCGGTAAAATAATACCGCTGCCGCAAGGTACTGACAGCCAATCGAATTATTCACCGGGTTGACGCCACGGGTGCCTCGGCTTAAAAGCCGCTCGCCGCTGCGAACACGCGCGTCTCTGGATGGATACAACCATGACAACCTATTCGGCAAAGCCCGCCGAGGTCGAAAAGAAGTGGGTGATGATCGATGCCGACGGCCTTGTCGTCGGCAGATTAGCTTCACTGGTCGCTTTACGGCTACGCGGCAAGCACAAGCCCACTTTTACGCCGCACGTCGACTGCGGCGACAATGTCATTGTGATCAATGCATCGAAGGTGGTGCTTACCGGGCGCAAGGTGCAGCAGAAAATCTATTACAAGCACACCGGGTTTATCGGCGGGATCAAGGAGCGCACGGCCAAATCAATTCTGACCGGCCGCTTTCCCGAGCGGATCGTCGAGAAGGCGGTCGAGCGCATGCTGCCGCGCGGCCCGCTCGGCCGCCGCCAGCTCGGGAACCTGCGGGTTTATCCGAACGCCGAGCACCCGCACCAAGCGCAGCAGCCGGAAACGATCGATATCGCCGCGATGAATCGCAAGAATAAGAGGACTGCTTAATGGCCGAGACGATACAGACACTCGAAGAGCTGTCTTCGCTTAAGCCCGCTGCGGCGCCACAGCCGCCCCAATACGTTCAGAAGCTCGACAAGCAGGGCCGCGCCTATGCCACCGGCAAACGCAAGGACGCGGTAGCGCGAGTCTGGATCAAGATGGGCGGCGGCAAGATCGTCATCAACGATCGGCCGGTGGAAACGTATTTTGCTCGCCCGGTTCTGCGCATGATGATTCAGCAGCCGCTCGTTGCCTCAAATCGTCAGGGTCAATACGACGTTGTGTGCACCGTATCCGGCGGCGGCCTGTCCGGTCAGGCGGGCGCCGTACGCCATGGTCTCTCCAAAGCGCTGATGCGGTATGAACCGGACCTGCGCCCCGCGCTCAAGCGCGGCGGCTTCCTCACCCGCGATCCGCGCGTCGTCGAGCGCAAGAAATACGGCCGTGCCAAAGCCCGCCGCAGCTTCCAATTCTCGAAGCGCTAAACGCGAAGGCGTTTCGCCGGGAAATCCGAGCGGCCGAACAGGGCCGGCTTCGCTATGCCGAAGCAGCCGCAGCGCTAGAAAAACGCCATGGTGCGGATTTCGATGCTCTCGCGCGGCCGCGCCTGCGGCGGCGTAGTCGGATCCTCAAACGCGGTATGCGCGGTCCAGCGCGCACGGCCATCCTTCATCGAATCAAACACCTTGAATACGTAGGCCTCCTCGCGCCGCATACGGGGGAACCAGTACCATTTATGAGCCGGATTGTACTTGATTGCATAGGTCTGGCCGATGCGTCCGGGCGCGCGCCGTTCCGACACGATCATATCCTGCGGCGACAGCGTTTGCGCGTCCGCCATGGCAAGCGGATAAGTCTCCACCGGATGGCGGATCGGCCGCCACGCCTGGATGAACGCGAAACGCCTCTGCAATAATTCTTCGGCTTCGTCGGGGAGGATGTCGCGCACGCGCTGGGGCGCTGACCATTCCGTGTAGTCGTTGTGAACGCGGCGAACGATCTCCCGGATCTTTTTCGACTGACGCA
This sequence comes from Xanthobacteraceae bacterium, assembly GCA_049650505.1. Taxonomy (GTDB): domain Bacteria; phylum Pseudomonadota; class Alphaproteobacteria; order Rhizobiales; family Xanthobacteraceae; genus BOG-931. The sequence continues at coordinate 3,778 of JBASAH010000176.1, read as the reverse complement.
ATTCGTCGTCGGCCGTGCGCAGTGTGTGGTCGAAAACCACGACGCGCTTGGCGCCGCCTTCAGCTTTGATCAGCGCCTCCATTTCCGGATAGTAGACCTGCCGGATTTCATCCTCGTCGTAGAACTCCGTAACCTTGGTGTCGTGGCGCAGGAAACAAAAGCCGTGGCGCTCCAACACGAAATTCTTCTCATGGAGGCGGCCGTTGTGAATGGTTACGCGCCGCGGATCGGGGGTACCGCCGCTGCGCACGTCCTGTCCGCCGGGTCCGGCGACAATGGTGAAAACCTTGCTGCCATCATCGACGATATAGTTGAGTGTGGCCTCGATCTGGTCAGGCGCGTGATCGAGTTCAGCGCTCTGTGCTGCAGCCTGCGGCATGGCGAAACTCCTTATGGTCGGCTCAATTTAGGGTGCTGTGCGGCTCAAGTGAAGCGTGGCACCAGCGGGTGAACTGGAAAAAAATTCATGCCTGCCGTTCACGACTGAGCGCTATCCTAGCCAGGCAATTGCCGTGACACGCGATTGAGGCTCGCTCCGGAGGATCGTTGTCATTGAGGTGGTGGTTATTCCGAACATCCGCTGCCCGCGCGGCATCGGTCCGAATGCGCCGCGTAAGCACGTATTGGGATTAGAAGTGCAAAACCACAAAACTGACGAACAGTCACCTATCCCTGAAGCGATGTTTGCTATCCCTTTGGGTTATTGGAGAGCCGTGGCTTGCATCAACGGAATTCTATTTCTTTTCGGAGCTTCAATATCGCTTTACGTCTATCTGAATTGTCCGGATCCATGTTCGGTTCAGCATCTCGCTGGAATATCATCGTCTGAAAGCATCGAAAGCTACCTTTTTGCTGGCCCTGCTGCTCAGGCATTTCTTTTTTTTGTACCGACATATCAAACTTTGTTCTGGCCTAAGTTATTACGCCGTCCCGCGGAACGAGAAGCGTGGTTTAGAACCAACATGCCTTTTTTCCCAGATACTATTCGGACGGACTCAACAAACTAGTGTCGATCCTCTTTGCTTTAGGAAGCTTACTTTTTCTTGGGTTTACGGTGTTCCATTCGGTGCTGGTTGCCACGAGTAGAGTTTAATCAACTTCCCACCAATGAAGGGCAAAAGTGATGGCCGGTCCACGCGGATATGTTCAGTTCGGAATTGTTGCGGTATATGGCTTCCCAGGGCTAGGTGGCGTTTCAGGAGGTGGCGGCGATGCTAACTTCCACGGTTTCCTCGGAAATCTTCAAAAGAATTTCCGAAAGCCTGCGAGATGTGCCGACGCCCATGCCGAGCAAAGAAAAAGGGCGCCAGTGGCGCCCTTTAACTTTGCATCGCTATGGCGATGCAGGAAGGATACTCACCGCAACGCTTACGCGGAGTAATACATCTCGAACTCGACCGGATGCGGCGTGTGCTCGAAGCGAATGATCTCGATCATCTTCAGCTCGATGTAGCTGTCGATGAAATCGTCATCGAAGACGCCGCCCGCTTTGAGGAAGTCACGGTCCTTGTCCAAATTGCCGAGCGCTTCGCGCAGGCTGCCGCACACCGTCGGGATCTTTTTCAGTTCTTTCGGCGGCAGATCGTAAAGATCCTTGTCGGTCGGCTCGCCGGGATTGAGCTTGTTCTTGATGCCGTCGAGCCCCGCCAACAGCATCGCGGCAAAGCCGAGATAAGGATTGCAAAGCGGATCGGGATAGCGGACTTCGACGCGCTTTCCTTTCGGCGACGACGCCAGCGGAATGCGGCATGAGGCCGAACGGTTGCGCACCGAATAAGCCAGCAGCACCGGCGCCTCGAATCCGGGAACGAGCCTCTTGTAGGAGTTCGTCGTCGGATTGGTGAAAGCGTTGATGGCGCGGGCGTGCTTCAAGATGCCGGCGATATATTGCAGGCATGTTTCGGAAAGGTCGGCATATTTATTGCCGGCGAACAGCGGCTTGTCGCCTTTCCAGATCGATTGGTGGCAGTGCATGCCGGAACCGTTGTCGCCGTAGATCGGCTTCGGCATGAAAGTAGCGGTCTTGCCATAAACCTGCGCCACCTGCTGGATGCAGTATTTATAGATCTGCATCTGGTCGGCCATCCGTACCATCGGCGCGAATTTCATGCCGAGCTCGTGCTGCGCCGAGCCGACTTCGTGGTGGTGTTTTTCGACCTTCACGCCCATGCGCGCCATGGCCGCGAGCATTTCCGAGCGCATGTCCTGCGCCGTATCGAGCGGCGGCACTGGGAAATAGCCTTTCTTGAACCCGATGTGATGGCCGAGATTGCCGCCTTCGTATTCGGTGTCGGAATTGGTCGGAAACTCGACGGAATCGACGCGATATCCGACGTTGTAGGGAGTGGCGGAAAACTTCACGTCATCGAAGATGAAGAATTCGGCTTCCGGTCCGAAGAAAACGGTGTCGCCGATGCCCATCGATTTAACAAGACCGGCCGCTTTCTTACAGATCGAGCGCGGATCGCGGTTGTAAGGCTCTCCAGTCAGCGGTTCGAGCGTGTCGCAAACCAGGACGAGCGTCGTCTCGGCAAAGAATGGGTCGATGCAGGCGCTTTCCGGATCGGGCATTAGCTGCATGTCCGACTCGTGGATCGCCTTCCAGCCGGCGATCGAGGAGCCGTCGAACATGATGCCTTCGGCAAACGTGTCTTCGTCGACTGTGGTGATGTCGGTGGTGACGTGCTGCCATTTGCCGCGCGGATCGGTGAATCGAAAATCGACGTATTTCACGTCGTTGTCCTTGATCATCTTCATGACATTCTTAGGCGTCGTCATGTTATGCGTACCTTTCGTCGTGCTTGCTGTTGGATGCCTCGCCGTACTGGTTCATTCCCGCTTACGGCCAGGCGGCGCAAGCAGTGGGACCAGCAATTCAGATGGCGTCGAGCCCGGACTCCCCTGTCCTGATCCGGATCGCTTCTTCGATGTTTGAGACGAAGATCTTCCCGTCGCCGATCCGCCCAGTCTGAGCGGCGCGCCGGATCGCCTCGATGGCTTTTTCAACCATGTCGTCGCCGAGCACAATCTCGATTTTCACTTTCGGCAAAAAATCGACCACGTACTCCGCCCCCCGGTAGAGTTCGGTATGGCCCTTCTGACGACCGAATCCCTTGGCTTCGGTGACCGTGATTCCTTGCAGACCGACTTCCTGCAGCGCCTCCTTCACCTCATCGAGCTTGAACGGTTTGATGATCGCCTCGATTTTTTTCATCGCGTCCCATCTCCCGGCTCCCGAGCGAACAGAATCCGCCGTGGAACCGTACTTTGGTTAGCAGTTAGCGTGCCAATGCCCCTTGTGCCGGAAATTCTCATTGCGATCAGAAGGTTGTGGTGCGAAAGACCGATCGCTGCGGGATCGTGGAACCGAGCTTAGCCGATAAAGTAGGCAGTCTGCCCAGAAAGTTGTCAACTTCGGGCGAGCCAATAGCGCGTTGTGCAGCGTTCGCGCAATCAGACGTTCGGATATTGTGCCCCGTAAATGATCGAGATCCTCACCAATGCCGAGATGGCCGAAGCTGATCGCCTGACCATAGCCGGCGGTCTCGCCAGCCTGACCTTAATGGAAAATGCCGGCAGTGCGGTCGCTGAGGCGGTCGCCGCAAGATTGCCTGTCGGCAGTCGGATCGCCGTCCTAGCCGGTCCCGGGAACAATGGTGGCGACGGTTTTGTCGCTGCCAGACAGCTCGCGAAAAAAGGCTATGCGGTGAACATTCTGCTGGTCGGCGCCCAGGAGAACCTGAAGGGCCTCGCCGCGGCTTCGGCAAAGGCGTGGAAC
>JBASAH010000175.1:0-3215 GCA_049650505.1 Xanthobacteraceae bacterium | reverse complement strand
CGCCGCGGCCGCGTCATCACCGGCGCCAATAAGCGGCCGCTCAAGTCGCTCGCCGACATGCTCAAGGGCAAGCAGGGCCGGTTCCGGCAGAATCTGCTTGGCAAACGCGTCGATTATTCCGGCCGATCGGTGATCGTGGTCGGCCCGGAGCTCAAGCTGCATCAGTGCGGGCTGCCGAAGAAGATGGCGCTCGAACTGTTCAAGCCCTTCATCTATTCACGGCTCGACGCCAAAGGGCTTTCGACGACGGTCAAGCAGGCGAAGAAGCTCGTCGAAAAAGAGAAGCCCGAAGTCTGGGATATTCTCGACGAGGTCATCCGCGAGCATCCGGTGCTGCTCAACCGCGCGCCGACGCTGCACCGCCTCGGCATTCAGGCATTCGAGCCGGTTCTAATCGAAGGCAAAGCAATCCAGCTTCATCCGCTGGTGTGCGCGGCGTTCAATGCCGACTTCGACGGCGACCAGATGGCGGTTCACGTGCCGCTGTCGCTCGAGGCGCAGCTCGAAGCGCGCGTCTTGATGATGTCGACCAATAACATCCTGCATCCGGCGAACGGCTCACCAATCATCGTGCCGTCACAGGACATCGTGCTTGGTCTGTACTATCTCTCGCTTATGATCGAGAACGGGCCGGGGCAGTGCAAGCTCGAGCTCTACACGCCCGAGCAGATCAAGCGCGATCCGAAGAAGCAGAACATCGTGCAGGGTTACTATCGCAACATCAGCGAAGTCGAGCACGCGCTCCAGGAAAAGGCGGTCGGGCTGCACAGCCGGATCAAGTACGTCTGGGACGGTATCGACGAAGAGGGCAAGGTCGTGCGCAAGACCTACGAGACGACGCCCGGCCGCGCGCTCCTTGGCGAGGTTTTGCCCAAACATTTCAAGGTGTCGTTCGATCTGGTCAACAAGCTGATGACCAAGCGCGAAATCTCCAGCATGATCGACACCGTCTACCGCCACTGCGGGCAGAAGGAGACGGTGATCTTCTGCGACCGCGTCATGGCGCTCGGTTTCCATCACGCGTTTAAGGCCGGCATCTCGTTCGGCAAGGACGACATGGTGGTGCCCGGCTCGAAGCGTTCGATCGTCGAGAAGACGCGCGAAGCCGTCAAGGAGTTCGAACAACAGTACAATGACGGCCTGATCACCCAGGGCGAGAAGTACAACAAAGTCGTCGACGCCTGGTCGAAGTGCACCGAGGAAATCGCCGAAGCGATGATGAAAGAAATCTCCGCCGCCAAGCCGGCAACGGAGAAGGGCGCCGAGGCGCAGGTCAATTCGATCTTCATGATGGCACATTCCGGCGCTCGCGGTTCGCCGGCGCAGATGCGCCAGCTTGCCGGCATGCGCGGACTGATGGCCAAGCCGTCCGGCGAGATCATCGAGAGCCCGATCATCTCCAACTTCAAGGAAGGGCTCTCGGTGCTCGAGTACTTCAACTCGACGCACGGTGCGCGCAAAGGCCTCGCCGACACGGCGCTCAAGACCGCAAATTCCGGTTATCTGACCCGCCGTTTGGTCGACGTGGCGCAGGACTGCATCATCACCGATGAGGACTGCGGCACTACGCGTGGCATCAAGGTGCGCGCTATCATCGATGCCGGCCAGATCGTGGCCTCGCTGGAGAGTCGTATCCTCGGCCGCACCACGGCTGAAGACGTGCGCGATCCGTCGAGCAACGAACTTCTCGTCGAGAGAGGGACGCTACTTGAAGAGCCGCAGGTCGAGCGGCTCAAGGTGACCGGCGTGCAAGAAATACGCATCCGCTCGGTGCTGACCTGCGATACGGTCAACGGCGTCTGCGCCAAGTGCTATGGGCGCGATCTTGCCCGCGGTACGCCGGTCAATATGGGCGAGGCGGTCGGCGTGATCGCCGCGCAATCGATCGGCGAGCCCGGCACGCAGCTCACCATGCGTACGTTCCACATCGGCGGCGCCGCGCAGATTTCGGAGCAGTCGTTCGTCGAGTCGAACTTCGAGGGAACGATCAAGATCAAGAACATGAACGTCGCCCGCAATTCGGACGGCGATCTGATCGCGATGAATCGCAACCTGATCGTGGCCGTGCTCGATCCCGACGGGACCGAGCGCGCGGTGCATCGCATTCCCTATGGCGCGCGGCTTAAGGTGGCTGACGGCGACCACATCATGCGCGGCCAGCGCATTGCCGAGTGGGATCCGTATACCCGTCCGATCCTGACCGAAGTCGAAGGCACGATCGGCTTTGAGGATCTGGTCGAAGGTCAATCCATGACCGAGACACTCGACGAATCCACCGGCATCGCCAAACGCGTGGTCATCGATTGGCGCTCGGGTTCGGCCCGCGGCCAGCAGGACCTCCGTCCGGCGCTCGTGATCAAGGGCAAGGACGGCAAGATCCTCAAACTGAGCCGCGGCGGCGAGGCCCGCTACATGCTGGCCGTCGACGCGATCATCTCGGTCGATCCGGGTACGCACGTGAAATCGGCCGACGTCATCGCCCGCATTCCGACGGAAAGCGCCAAGACGCGCGACATCACCGGCGGTTTGCCGCGCGTTGCCGAGCTGTTCGAGGCGCGCCGGCCGAAGGAATCCGCTGTTATCGCGGAAATCTCCGGCACGGTCCGCTTCGGCCGCGACTACAAGAACAAGCGGCGCATCGCCATCGAGCCGGCGGAGAAGGATGAGCAGCCCAGGGAGTATCTCGTTGCCAAGGGCAAGCACATTCACTTGCAGGACGGTGACGTGATTGAGAAGGGTGACTTCATCGTCGAAGGCAACCCGGCGCCGCATGACATCCTGGCGATCAAAGGGGTCGAGGAGCTCGCCGGCTATCTCGTCAACGAGATCCAGGACGTCTATCGCCTGCAGGGTGTGAGCATTAACGACAAGCACATTGAAGTGATCGTGCGTCAGATGCTGCAGAAGGTCGAAATCGACGAATCCGGCGAGACCGACCTGATCCAGGGCGAACAGGTCGACAAGATCGAGTTCGACGAGGTCAATGCGCGGGTGGTCGCCGAAGGTAAGAAGCCGGCCACCGCGCACCCGGTGCTCCTTGGCATCACCAAGGCGTCGCTGCAGACCCGCTCGTTCATCTCGGCGGCGTCGTTCCAGGAGACGACGCGCGTGCTCACCGAGGCTGCGGTCAACGGCAAGGCTGATACGCTCGACGGGCTCAAGGAGAATGTGATCGTCGGCCGGCTGATTCCGGCCGGAACCGGTGCGGTCATGAA
>JBASAH010000174.1:0-3832 GCA_049650505.1 Xanthobacteraceae bacterium | reverse complement strand
TTCTCTCGCGAAGCGCTGCGTGGCGAACAGAACGCGTCGTTCTACTCTGCGCATAAACGTGCAGCCATGGACTATACCCTTGAAGGTGTGCCTGCGCTGCGCGGTCAACCGCTGGAAACGCATTGAGCGTTATTAGCGAGTAGCTATCCGCAGTTTTTTAACGAATACGCGCCCTAAATCTCAACGACCATGCCGTCCTCGGCGGTCTCGAACGGCAGCTCGCCGCGGCGCGCCAGCATGTCATTGCTCATGTGCGTGAGGATGAGCCGTTTCGGCCGGATCTGATCCAAATGGCGTTCGAGCAAGCTGAGCGCCATGTGCGTGGCCACCGGCTTGTCCCGTGTATAGGCCTCACAGATGAAGAGGTCGGCATTACGGGCAACGTCAATGAGCGAGTCGGTCCACTGCGAATCGCCGGAATAGGCGATCACTTTGCCCTCGGCTTCGATCCGTAATCCAAGGCACGGACCGGCGCGTTCATCATGCAGCACCCGGGAAGGCGTGACCCGCATATGGCCGACCTCGTTGGCCTTGCCGATCTCAAATTCGCGAAGCGTCAAAGGAAACGACCAGTCCATCGCCTGCGTGCCTGGGAATGTGGTTTCCATCAAGGCGGCATAGCGTGACTTGAGGCCTGGCGGCCCGGCGATGGTAAGGCTCGCTTGCCGTTTGAGGACGTAATTGGCTTCGAGAATGAAAAAGGGCAGGCCGGCGATGTGGTCGGCGTGAAAATGGGTGATCAATATTGTCTCGATGGCGTTGCGGTTGATCGCAAGCTTGTTCATCGAAACGAGCGAGGTCGCGCCACAATCGATGAGCGTGTTGAGATTGCGACCGACAAGATGGAAACAGGTGTTGAATCGTCCGCCCGAGCCGAACGCGTCGCCGCAACCGACGAATTGCAGTTGCATGAAGAACCCTCAATCCAGGCGACGACTCCGGCGCCATTGCCGGATATGAACGCTATTCCCCAGGAAAATTCCCCAAGATGATGTAGTGTTACGTCGACGAGCCGCCACGTCTGTGATGGTCATCACAGGGCGTGCAGCCGCGTGGACATGGTTATGGCGCACAAGATATTGTTTTTTCCGCGATTTCCTGTGCTGCGCCACGTCCCCTCTGGGGATACAATAGCTATCGCCGAAACCGCCTGGTCTCGCTAAAATAGGTGGACCGCCATGCTGGCAACACAAACCGGCGCATTCTGCTGCTCACTGTTTGGACTGTAGGGGAAGACTGAAGACCGGAAGATCTGGGGACCCTGGGGGCCATGGTGCAGTTTCGAGCCAACGCGACCGGCATTGTCGTGGCGTTCACCACCGCGTTGGTGCTATGCGGCTGCGCGAATGTTGAGTACGAAAACAAGGATGCTTGGTTCGCCAAGCCGTTCGAAATCGTCAGCCGCAAGGGCGGCTATACCTTCTCCGAACTTCAAGAAACCAAGGAGCGGGCGCGTGCGATCACCGCCAACGATCTTGTCGACGGCAACGGCTCCTGTCCGGCGCCGCAAGTATCCCAACAAGCGCCCCAGCAAGCGCCCGCGGCGGCTGCCGCGGCGAATCAGGCCCCCGGCGTCCCACCTGCAGCGGATACTAATAGTTTGCTCGGCGGCGGTGTCGCGCTGGGCATGAGTGAATGCGACGTCGTGTTCCGCGCTGGATCACCCAGCGCGGTCCAGGTCGGCAAGGGTCCGAATGGCGACCGCACCGCAGTCCTGACATTTAATAGCGGTCCGCGGCCGGGCATCTATCATTTTGCAGGCGGCGCGCTCACCGAGGTCGAACGGGTGCAGGGCGCGCCCGCGCCGCCATCTGCGCAGGTCGCGAAGAAAAAACCGGCATCTGCCTCTAAAGCCAGTAAACAAGCCGCCAAGGAATAGCCGGCCCTGCCGGCGGACTTTCAGCTCGGCTCTTCGAAAAAAGCGGACACCGCTGCGACGCAACGGTGTCAGCTCATGATCCAAACCGCGGACCTCGAAAAGCTTTCCGCAGAGTTCAGGCGAGCTCGAAGCGATCGAGGTTCATCACCTTGGTCCAAGCCGCCACGAAGTCTTTCACAAACTTCCCTTTCGAGTCCGCGCAGGCATAGACTTCCACCAGCGCGCGCAGTTGCGAGTGCGAACCGAAGATCAGGTCGACACGGGTGCCGGTCCACTTGACCTCGTTGGTTTTCCGGTCGCGCCCCTCGTACACGCCGTCAGAGCCGGCGGACGGCTGCCATTGTGTGCTCATGTCGAGGAGATTGACGAAGAAGTCGTTGGTCAGCGTCTCGGGCCGCTTGGTGAAAACGCCGTGCTTGGACTGCCCGGCATTTGCACCTAGCACGCGCAGGCCGCCGACGAGAGCCGTCATCTGCGGCGCCGTCAGCGTCAGCAATTGCGCTCGATCCACTAACGCCTCCTCGGGCAGCATGAGCTGCTTGCCGCGGAGATAGTTGCGGAACCCATCAGCGGTCTGTTCAAGTGGCGCGAAGGATTCGACATCCGTCTGCTCCTGCGTGGCGTCCGTGCGCCCCGGCGTGAAGGGGACCTTCACGTCGTGCCCGGCGCCTTTCGCGGCCTTCTCGACCGCGGCGCAGCCAGCAAGAACGATCAGATCAGCAAGCGAGACCTTTTTGCCGCCGGACTGCGAAGCGTTGAACTCCTTTTGGATCGCCTCGAGTCTCTGCAGCACCTTCGTCAGCTGAACGGGCTGATTGACGTCCCAATCCTTTTGCGGCGCGAGGCGAATGCGCGCACCGTTCGCTCCACCGCGCTTATCGGAGCCGCGGAACGTCGACGCCGAGGCCCAGGCCGTCGAAACCAATTGGGCGACGGACAAACCGGAGGCGAGGATCTTGGCCTTCAGAGCAGCGATGTCCTGGTCATCGATCAACTTGTGATCGACGGCGGGAATCGGGTCCTGCCACGGCAGCTTCTCCTTTGGCACGAGCGGGCCGAGATAACGCACGATCGGGCCCATGTCGCGGTGTGTCAGCTTGAACCACGCCCGGGCAAATGCGTCAGCGAACTGATCCGGATGCTCGTAGAAGCGCCTCGAGATCTTCTCGTAGGCCGGGTCGAGCCGCAGCGAAAGGTCCGTAGTCAGCATGGTCGGCACATGCTTCTGCGATTTGTCGTGAGCGTCCGGGATCGTGGCAGCGTTACCTTTCGCTTTCCACTGATAGGCGCCGGCCGGACTCTTCGTCAGCTCCCATTCGTTGTTGAACAGGTTGTCGAAGAAGTGGTTGCTCCATTTCGTCGGCGTTTGCGACCAGGTGACTTCCGGACCACCGGTAATCGTGTCGGCGCCGAAACCCGTGCCATGCTTGCTCTTCCAGCCGAGGCCCTGATCCTCGATGAAGGCGCCTTCCGGCACCGGACCAAGCAGTGACGGATCGCCGGCGCCGTGGGTTTTGCCGAAGGTGTGGCCGCCGGCAATGAGCGCAACAGTCTCCTCGTCGTTCATCGCCATGCGGTGAAACGTTTCGCGGATGTCCTTCGCCGCCGCGAGGGGATCAGGCTTGCCGTTCGGCCCTTCCGGGTTCACGTAGATCAGGCCCATCTGCACCGCGCCGAGCGGATTCTGAAGCTGGCGTTCGCCGCTGTAGCGTTCGTCCCCCAGCCAGGTTCCCTCCGGACCCCAGTAGAGTTCTTCGGGTTCCCAGACATCGGCGCGGCCGCCGCCGAAACCGAAGGTCTTAAAGCCCATCGACTCCAGGGCGACGTTGCCCGCCAGAATCATCAAGTCGGCCCAGGAGATTTTCCGGCCGTATTTCTGCTTGATCGGCCACAGCAACCGGCGCGCCTTGTCGAGGTTCGCGTTGTCCGGCCAGCTGTTGAGCGGCGCAAAGC
>JBASAH010000173.1:0-4323 GCA_049650505.1 Xanthobacteraceae bacterium | reverse complement strand
AGTGTGTCCCGCGCTTTGAACCAACCGGCGCGGCTGTGGACCGGCAGCGGGGCCGGCTCAAGTTCAGTAGTCACGATCCTTCCGTAATGTCCGTGTCCACGCTATTCAGCGCGATCGATCCGCCGCTGATCGCAAGCTCCGGCGCAAGACCGAGCCGAGCCGAATTCTTTCACACCAAGACAGAACGCATCTAAGAGCTGAGGGTACTCCCCTTCTGCTCTGGTGTTGACGCCAGCGCCCGCTTGTAGAGTGGCTCGGCATCGGTGTAGCGACCCTGGGCTTTGTACAGGTCGGCCAGATTGTTCAGCGATTGCGCGACATCGGGGTGATCGGGGCCGAGCACTTTCTCGCGGATCGCCAGTGCCCGCTTGTAGAGCGGCTCGGTATCGGCGTACCGGGCCTCTTCTTTGTAGAGCGTGGCCAGATTGTTCAGCGCCGACGCGACAGAGGGGTGATCGGGGCTGAGCGCTTTCTCGAAAATCGCCAGCGCCCGCTTGTAGATTGGCTCGGCATCGGCGTAGCGACCCTGGCCGAGATACAGGCCGGCCAGATTGTTCAGCGATTGCGCGACATCAGGGTGGTCGGGCCCGAGGGCTTTTTTCCAGATCGCCAGCGCCCGCTTGTAGAGTGGCTCGGCATCGGCGTAGCGACCCTCTTCTTTGTAGAGTTCGGCCAGATCGTTCAGTGCCAGCGCGACAGTGAGGTGATCCGGCCCGCGCGCTTTCTCATTGATCGCCAGCACCCGCTTGTAGAGCGGCTCGGCATCGGCGTAGCGACCCTCTTCTTTGTAGCGTTCAGCCAGATTGTTCAGCGTCGCCGCAAGGATGACATCGGACAGAGCCATGAGCGGGGGACTCCTGACGCAAGTTTAGCAAAAAAGTGGACACCGGAATGCCCCTAATTCGCTCTAGATTCTTCGATACCCGCGAGTTTGAGGTCGGTCCCGGGTCAGAACCGGACATCGCAGCATCTCCGATGTCCGCTTTACCCCGCAAAGCAGACATTAAACGATGCTGTTGGGATATCTGCTTTGTGCCAGATTCGGACCAAGTGCATCGCAGCAAAAATGCGCCCCTAGACACCATTAAACTGAGTGCCTTGGCGGTTTTCAAATTGATGAAAAGCTCGAACTGGGTCGGCTGTTGGGACCGGGAGGTCGCCCGGCTTTTCTCCCTTGAGGATAGGTCCGGCGTACCGGGCGGCTTGTCCATATGTATCATTCAAACTGACCCGTGGATTGCAAACACGCCCATTCCGCCGGTAATCCATACGGTTCGCGAGCCTTCACAAGCGGGGCGTGATAACTCACGCGCTCGCCCCCTTTCGAGTGATGGTCTGGCGTACTTCGAAGCCTTCAAATTTCGGATGCTCCAGATAGAGCGGTCCAGTTGTCTCATTACCGGCACGCGAATGCGCGGCCCGGAATTCTTCCGATTTGGTCCACGCCTCGAAGGCCCGCTTGCTTAGCCACACGATATGCGAGGAATAGAGCGTATGGTCTTCCGCCTCCGGGCCCTTGAGCAGATGAAACTCCAAGAAACCCGGAATACGATCGAGATACGAATCGCGTCCCACCCATACTTTTTCAAACGCGTCCTCTGAACCTTTTTTCACGCGAAACCGGTTCATGGCAACGAACATCTGTTTGGTCTCCTGTGCCTGTGTTCTCTTTTTTGCCTAGCTGATAGATCGTCAGAACCCTTACAGGGGGGCCACGCAACATCAGGGAATATCCGCCGGGCCGCTTCACTTGGTGCTGCGATGAAACAAGTGACGCCAAATACTGTGTGAAAATACGCGATAATGGGACACAGAGAGTTGTGACCGATCCTCATCGCCGACGCTGAAGTGTGGCCGGCTTGCCGCGTTCACAAACGTAGCGGATAGAGCGGCCGTTCGGCTCGCTTCATCGCGCGGCATCGCGCCGAAGGGAACGCACGTAATCGAACGCGGCCTTTACTGCTTCCTTGAGTTGGGCGCGCTGCACGTCCTCCGACGTAGCGGCATCGTGCACCGCTCGCCCGTGCTCCTCGACGATCGCCGCTAAGTCATCCAAATCGTCGGGTTCGACCAGCCCCATCATGACCAGCGGAATCGTATCTGCAACGCCTTCACGAGCCGCGGCGCTGCCGGGAAGTTCCGATGCTACGAGCCAATCTGTGGCAGCCCGCAGAGCTTCTTTGGTATCGTACTCGCTGAGCGGCATGCGTCACGGTGCCTCCATGGTTCGCGTCCGCTTTTCGGCTGCGCGGCCGAGAACCGCGCCTGTTAAAGTCTAACACAATCTTCCAGCGAGTACTGCGTCACGCGTCGCAGCAAAAATGAGCCGCTCATGTCTCAGTTGGGTCAAAAACCTGACATGTCCGCACTTTCGAGCGATGTCCGATCTTGCGCCTGCTACGTCTGCTCAGTGCCATAAGCAAACATTGCGAAAGAGGTTCAGCCAGGAAGAAATGCCCGTCGGTTCTCATTGGAAAATAAGCTGGACTGGCGCATCATAAAGTGCCTCCAGCTGCGCACGTTGAAGGACCGCGACGACCGCTACTCCGCCGCCATTTTCGACGCTCGATCGACCGCTTCGACGCGCGCTGCGCAGTATTTGAATTCCGGGATCTTGCCAAACGGATCGAGCGCCGGATTGGTGAGGAGATTGGCGGCTGCCTCGACGAACGCGAATGGAATGAACACGACCCCGTCGGGCATGGCGTCGTCCTGACGCGACGCCAATTCCACAACGCCGCGGCGCGTCGACACGCGAATTGGATCGCCCGCTTTAATGCCGAGCTTTGCGATAGTGCCGCGCGATACCGAGGCTACCGCGCTCGGCTCCAAGGCATCGAGCGTCGTCGCGCGGCGGGTCATGGCCCCGGTATGCCAATGTTCGAGCTGGCGACCGGTGGTGAGGATGAACGGATATTCCTCGTTCGGCGTTTCGGCCGGCGGCTGCAGTTTTGCCGCAACGAGCTTGCCGAATCCGCCAGGCCGCGGGAAACCCTTGTCGAACACCACATCGTGGCCGGGCTCGTCCGGTGCGTCGGCCGGATAAGTGACCGCGCTCTCGCGCTGCACGCGTTCCCAGGAGATGTTGTCGAGCGATGGCATCAGCGACGCCATCTCGGCGTAGAGTTCGTCGGGGCCCCGGTAATTCCATGGCAGACCGATACGGCGGCCAATTTCCTGAATGAGCCACCAATCGTGCCGCGCATCGCCCGGCAGCGGCAGTGCTTGGCGGCCCATCTGCACCTGGCGATTGGTATTGGTGACCGTGCCGTCCTTTTCCGGCCAGGCCGAGGCCGGCAGTACGACGTCGGCATAGACCGCGGTTTCGGTGAGGAACAGATCCTGCACGACGAGATGCTCGAGATGGGCAAGCGCCTCGCGGGCGTGATTGAGGTCCGGATCCGACATCGCGGGATTTTCACCCATGATGTACATGCCCTTGATCACGCCAGCGTGGACTGCATCCATGATCTCGACCACCGTGAGACCCTTCTTCGGATCGAGCTTGGCGCCCCAGGCAGCCTCAACGCGAGCGCGGATCTGCGGGTCTTCGACCGATTTGTAGTCCGGGAAGAACATCGGAATGAGGCCGGCGTCAGAGGCTCCTTGCACATTGTTCTGCCCGCGCAGCGGATGCAGCCCGGTGCCGGGCCGGCCGATCTGTCCGGTGATCAGCGACAGCGCGATCAGGCAGCGCGCATTGTCGGTGCCATGGGTATGCTGCGAAATACCCATGCCCCAGAAGATGATCGCCGCTTTGGCGCGGGCGAATTTGCGCGCGACCGTGCGGATGATGTCAGCCTCGACGCCACAGATCGGCGCCATCTCCTCCGGCGTGTAATCCTTGATGCTTTCGGCGAACTGCTTGAAGCCTTCGACATAAGTCTGGATGTACTGCTCGTCGTAAAGCTTCTCCGCAACAATCGTATTGAGCATGCCGTTGAGCAGAGCGACATCGGTCCCCGGCTTGAATTGCAGCATGTGGGTGGCGTGGCGCTTGAGCGCCTGGCCGCGGGGATCAGCCACGATCATCGTCGCGCCGCGCTTGGCGGCTTGCTTGAAAAAGGTTGCCGCCACCGGATGGTTCTCGGTCGGATTAGCGCCGATGACAAAAATGACTTCTGAATTTTTGCACTCGTTGAAGGTCGCCGACACCGCGCCTGAGCCGATCCCTTCCATCAAGGCTGCGACCGACGAGGCGTGACACAGCCGGGTACAATGATCGACATTGTTGGTGCCGAAGCCGGTGCGGACCAGCTTCTGGAACAGATAAGCTTCTTCATTCGACCCTTTGGCCGAGCCGAAGCCGGCGAGCGCCTTCGA
>JBASAH010000172.1:0-3684 GCA_049650505.1 Xanthobacteraceae bacterium | reverse complement strand
GGCGAGGTCGGCTGCGATCTCCCGGCCGATGCCGCGACTGCCGCCAGTGACAACCGCTACCTTATTGGTAAACTCCCCTGACACGATTGAATCCTCCGTGATTGCTAGCACCCGTTGGTCCACGGGCGCTTAAAATTCAGCAGACACGTCAAGCACGAAACAAGAATCGACACCAACGCTTGTCCGCTTTCCGCCGAAAGCAGACATCCGTCAGCGCGATTAGTACGTCCGCTATGAGCCAATAGCGGCATTTGTTCATTCCAACATATCGGTAGTAAACTCCGGGCAAATCTGTACTCGACTGAGCAGATGAATGGAACGCGCTTAGTTGGCATCAGTTTGGTCAAGTCAGTTCCGCGAAATTCCGCGAAATAGGAGTCATCATCATGGCCTACATGCTGGATCAATTTGCCGCCGATTGCCGGGCCGCGCTTCTCAAGGATGCCGGCCGGGCCGGTCGCGAGCGCGTGCGCCAGTTTACCGAGAAGGCGTGCACCGATCGGGACTTTATTGCCAGGCACCTCGGCCCCGACGTGGATGCGGAACGCACGATTCTTTACGAGGATTCCGACCTCCATTTCTGCATACTCGGCCACGTCTACAAGGGGGCCAAAACTAGCGCTCCTCACGATCACGGGCCGAGCTGGGCTATCTACGGTCAAGCCACCGGTGAAACCGAGATGACGGATTGGCGGCTTGTCGAAAAGCCGACAGATGGAAAACCGGGCAAGGTTGAGAAGGTGCGAACGTACAAAATGACTCCCGGCATGGCGCACGTCTATGGCGAGGGAGATCTGCATTCGCCGCGGCGCGAAGCCGAGACGCGTCTCATCCGCATTGAAGGCATCGATCTTACCAAGGTGAAGCGAGATAAATACGAGCCTTCGGCGCAATAACGTGGGCGCATTCGTCTTAACAACGGAGGACGCGCTAAAAGGCACCTCGACGGTCACGTCCGGGATATTGTGCTATTTTTCTCATTCAAATTGCTGAAGGCTGATGAATGTTCCCGCCGGAACGGATCATTTGCCTTACCGAGGAAACCGTCGAGACCCTTTATCTTCTCGGCGAGGAATCACGCATCGTCGGCATCTCGGGTTATGTGGTTCGCCCCCCAAGGGCGCGGCGCGAGAAACCACGGGTCTCTGCGTTCATCTCCGCCGACATCCCGAAGATCCTTGACCTCCAACCCGATCTCGTCCTGACTTTCTCCGATCTTCAAGCCGATATCGCGGCAGCGCTCATCCGCGCCCACGTTGACGTGCACGCGTTCAATCAGCGCACCGTCACGCAAATTCTCGACATGATCCGCACCCTCGGAGCGTTAGTCGGCGCAGCCGACCGTGCCGATCGACTGGCAGGTGAGTTGGCGGCGAACGTCAGCATCGCCCGCAGACGCGCGGCGCAATTGCATATGAGGCCCAGGGTGTATTTTGAGGAGTGGGACGAGCCGATGATTTCCGGCATCGGCTGGGTGTCAGAGCTGATCGAAGCCGCTGGTGGTGTCGATGTCTTTGCCGATCGCGCATCGTGCAAGTCAGCCAAGGATTGCATCGTGACGGCTGATGAAGTCATCCGCAACGAGCCGGACATCATTATCGGCTCGTGGTGCGGCAAAAAATTTCGTCCGGAAAAGCTCGCCAAGAGGCCAGGCTTCGATCGCATCCCGGCGATGAAGTATGGCGCGGTGCACGAGATCAAATCACCGTTAATCCTACAGCCGGGTCCAGCCGCGCTGACTGATGGCCTGGCGGCGCTGCAAGCAATCATAGCAAACGCGATTGCGCGGGAGACAGTCGCCCAATAAGGACGCTGAAACCAGGTCCCGCCTGCGCTCCAAGTCAGCGACGGTGTACCTAAGGGTATTCAGCGCAGCCTCGTGAGCCGAGTTGCGCTAATCTCGGGCGCCATGGAGCTGAGCCGACCACCACTCGTCGTAGCCTTCGCGTTGAGCCAAAAACGCAAGGCAATTGTTGTCGACGCTCTCGCTGGCGCAAGCGCTGTCGTATATCTCACCGAACTCGATGAAACGGCGCGCGCCAAGGCGCTGCGCAACACCGGCGTGCTCCTGACATTCAACACTTCCAAAGAACTGCGGCCTGGCGAGGCAAAGCTGCTGAACGGCGCGCGGCTGATCCAATTCATGATTGGTGGCGTGGACTTCATTCCGTTGGGCGAGCTCCCGGAAGGTGTGCCTGTGGCAACCAACGGCGGCGGTTATGCCGAGTCGATGGCCGAGCACGCTCTCGCCATGGCGCTTGCCGCTGCCAAGCGCTTGGTCTTTGGAGCACCAAAACGTCAAACGTGGACTGTTCAATCAGTTCACGCGGAACCGCATGCTCGCGGGCCGTGTCTGCGGAATTTTCGGGTTTGGCGGCATCGGAGCCGCAACCGCAAGGCTGATGCACGGTATCGGTATGCGGGTGCATGCCATCAACCGGCGTGGTCGGACAGATCAGCGGGTGGACTGGATTGGAACGCCGGAGCTTCTGAATGAGCTCCGGGAGGCGGCCGACGTTCTGTTGATCAGTGTGCCGCTCACCCGCGCCACCTACGGCCTGATTGGCGCCGCCGAGCTTCGCTGCATGAAGGATGATGCCATTCTCATCAACTTGGCCCGTGGCGAGATCGTGCAGGAAAGGGCTTTGTATGACCACTTGGTCATGCATCCGAACTTCACCGCGTGCATTGATGCTTGGTGGGTTGAACCAGTACGCCATGGAGAGTTCCGCATTGATCAACCGTTTCTTGACCTGCCGAACGTCATCGCCTCACCACACAACTCGGCACAGGGTGACGGCGCGCACGACATCAGCTTACGCCGCGCAGTTGAGAACTGTCGCCGCGCGGTGACCGGCGAGGGACCCCTTCACCTCATCGGACTCGATGAGCGGCTGATGTAGCCCGGTTTAAAGGCACCACGCCGGTGGAACAGTAGTAAACACCCGCAAGCGCGCGATGCGTATTGGTCCAAAAACTGGAAATGAGGTTCGGGATGACTAGGCACGACGTGGTGGTGGGATTTATCGGATTGGGCATCATGGGCGGGCGCATGGCCGCCGGCTACAAGCTGATCGTCCATGACTTACAGAGACAAGCGGCCAGCCATCATCTTAACGTGGGCGCGGCCTGGGCAGACAATCCGCGCGCACTCGCTGGCCGCAGCGACGTGATCGTCTCCTCGCTGCCGGAGCCGCCCGATGTTGAAGCGGTCGCGCTCGGACCGGACGGGCTCATCGCCGGCATGAAACCCGGCGCCGCCTATTTCGACCTATCGACGAATTCGCCGAGCGTCGTGAAGAAGTTGCACGCGGCCTTTGCCGAAAAGGGTCTGCACATGCTCGATGCCCCTGTGAGCGGCGGCCCGACCGGCGCGGCATCCCGCAAACTCGCGATCTGGGTTAGCGGCGATGAAAACGTTTTCAACCAGCACAAGGCCATGCTCGACGCGATCGGAGATAGGACTACGTTTGTGGGCCCGATCGGCAGCGCCACGGTGGCCAAGCTCGTCCACAATATGTCGGGCTATGCAATTCTCTGCGCGCTTGCCGAAACCTTCACCTTGGGTGTGAAGGCGGGCATCAATCCGCTTACGCTGTGGCAGGCGGTCCGCCAAGGTGCGGTTGGGCGCCGATTTACGTTCGATGCGCTGATTGACCAATTCCTCCCCGGTGAGTACGACCC
>JBASAH010000171.1:0-1743 GCA_049650505.1 Xanthobacteraceae bacterium | reverse complement strand
CATCTGCGGGGCGCGCGGCGCTTGCGGCATCTTGGGGTGGTCTTCGCGGCGGCCAAGGCCGACCGACGCCAGTCGCTGCAGTAGCGACCTGTGCCGCTTCTCGGGATGGTGATCATCGGTACGTTCGCCGCGAAGTTCGCTGCGCTTGGCGCGAATTTCGTTTTGAGCGGGCAGCGGCAGCTCATCGATTCGCGGCATGCGCGGCGCGCGCAGCGGCATCCGTTCCGGCTGCGGTGGAATGAACGCCGCCGGCTGCTCATCTTCGAGCTCATTCGCCGCGGGATCGATAAACAGCGAGGGTTTCGGCGCCAGCGGGCGAATAGTGATGTCCTCGACCGCCGCTGCGATCGCTGCCTTGGCTGCCGATTCGATCGACGCATTGACGGTGGCAGCCGCCACGCCTGGCCTGGCCGGCTCTTGGCGCTCGGCGTCCCGTTGTTTTTCCGCCCGCAGCCGTTGCGCCATATCGGCAACCCGAGAGTCCGCAGCGGAAGTGCCCGGACGCTGCGCGAAGGCTTGATCGATGCCAGTCGCGACGACCGACACGCGGATCATGCCATCCAGGCTCTCGTCGAACGTGGCGCCGACAATGATGTTGGCGTCTTGATCGACCTCTTCGCGAATGCGCGTTGCCGCTTCGTCAACCTCGTAGAGCGTCAGATCGCGGCCGCCAGTGATGGAAATCAGAAGCCCTCTGGCGCCTTTCATCGACGCGTCGTCGATCAGCGGATTCGAGATGGCCGCTTCCGCAGCGGCGAGCGCCCGTTTTTCACCCTCGGCCTCGCCTGTTCCCATCATCGCCTTGCCCATCTCGCGCATCACGGCGCGGACGTCGGCGAAGTCGAGATTGATAAGGCCTTCCTTGACCATCAGATCGGTGATGCAGGCAACGCCGGAATAGAGCACCTGGTCGGCCAGGGCGAAGGCGTCGGCGAATGTGGTTTTTTCATTAGCCACGCGGAACAGGTTTTGATTGGGGATGATGAGCAGCGTGTCGACGCATTTTTGCAATTCGACGATGCCGCCATCGGCGATCCGCATGCGGCGCTGACCTTCGAAATGGAACGGTTTGGTCACAACGCCGACCGTCAGAATGCCGAGCTCCCGGGCTGTCTTGGCGATGATCGGCGCCGCGCCAGTGCCGGTGCCGCCACCCATTCCGGCGGTGACGAAAACCATGTGCGCACCGGACAGGTGATCGCGGATTTCGTCGATCACTTCGTCGGCCGCGGCGCGCCCCACATCCGGCTGCGATCCGGCGCCGAGGCCTTCGGTCGCCTGCACGCCCATCTGGATGACGCGTTCGGCTTTCGACATCGTGAGCGCTTGCGCGTCGGTATTGGCGACGACAAAATCGACCCCCTGGAGACCGGCAGTAATCATATTGTTGACGGCGTTGCCGCCAGCGCCGCCCACTCCGAATACCGTAATTCGGGGTCTAAGCTCACGAATATCCGGGATGTTGAGATTGATGGTCATGATTGCCTCTTTTGTCGCGCGCGGGCGCGATGCACGCTCTGGCCCATCCGGTCCGCCACCGGCCGTTGAGATTTTCGAGCTTCGCTTCTGAGGGCCATCAGAAACTCTCGCGAAGCCATCGTCCGACGCGGGCGAAGTATCCGCCCGTGCCGGTCATGAGTTGCCGCCTACGGCGCATTTCGAAATGTTCGAGATGCGCCGCTTGGGGATAGACGAGGAGCCCGGCCGCCGCCGCAAAGGCCGGGCCTTTGGCCGCTTCCGGTG
>JBASAH010000170.1:0-2424 GCA_049650505.1 Xanthobacteraceae bacterium | reverse complement strand
ACATTTATTCTGGCGTTCGCGCCGGCCGCGAATTGTCGCTGATGGGCGCGATCACCGGGGTGGCACCGATTATCGCGCCGGTGATCGGCGGCGGTTTGCAGATTTGGTTCGGCTGGCGCGCCACCTTTGTGCTGTTGGTGCTAATCGCTGCCGTCATTGGCGCGACCGCCGCGCGCCTCTTGCCGGAAACGTTGCGCGAGCCGATCAAGACGCCATTTTCGCTGCGCGCGACGAGCGAGCTATACCGTTCGGTCGCGGTGCACCACGGCTTTCTCGCCAACCTCGCGATCCTCACCGTCGTCTTTGTCGGGCTGTTCGCCTGGATCTCGGGCGCGCCGGTCGTCATGCAAGGCGCGATTTATGGGCTATCGCCATTCGCGTTCGGCGCGACTTTCGCCATCGGCGCGGCGGGCTATGTCTTGGGCACGTTCGTTGCGGCGCGCATCGTGATGCGGTTCGGTCTCGATCGCCTGATCGGCCTTGGCACGGCGACCATGGCCTGCGCCGGGTTGCTGATGGCGGCGGTGATCGGATTCGCGCTGTCGCACGTCCTCTGGTTCGTCGGCGCGATGACGCTTTATCTCGTTGGGCTTGGTTTTGCGCTGCCGGCAACCATGGCTGGCGCGCTCACCCCGTTTCCGGATCGTGCCGGCACCGCCTCCTCGGTGATGGGCTTTACACAGCAAACCGGCGCGGCAGTCACCGCCGCCGTGGTCGGCGCTTATCTCGGCCATTCGGCATGGCCGGTCGCTTCCGTGGTCGCGGCGATGGGCTGCTTGTCGTTTTTGATTTGGCTGATGACGCGGCGCGTGCGCACCGAAATTTCATGGCCGCGCGGCCAGCAACCGTCGTAATCGTACGCGCGACGATTCGCGCCCACGCTCAGCCGCGCTTCATCAAGCCGGCCGGCGTCAGGAAGACCAGGAAATTCGCGATCACGATCGTGGTGGCGAGGAAATAGAACGCGCCCATCAGGCCGTAATGATCGGCGACGATGCCGGCGCTGAGCGGCCCGACCGCCTGCCCGAAGGCCTGACTCGCGAACAACAAGCCGATGGCGCTGCCGCCCATCGCCGGCGGGGTTGCGTCAAGGACCCAGGCCTGCAGCACCGCCCGCACCGCGAACAGAAAAAAGCCGAGCAGCGAGACGAACAGCACGAACCAGCCGGTGCCGCCCGCGAATATCATGAGCAAGATCACGACCGCGCTCATCGACATGCTCGAGACGATGATCTGGCGCCGGCCAATCGTGTCGGAGAGATGCCCGGCGATCGGCGCCGCGATAAAACCGCCGGCCTGCAGCGCGAACATGCAGGCGCCGATCCATAGCGGCGGATAGCCCATCTCGCGGCCGAGATAGAGCGGCAGGAAGGTCAATAGCGCGCCTTGCGTCATGGTGCGGAAGGCCGAGCCGGCGGCGAGCGTGATCAGCGCACGATTTTTCAAAAGCGCGCCGAACATGCGCAGTCGTTCCAAGCCGGAGATTGCCAAGGACGCGGCATCGGCAGAACCGGCGTCGCGGTCGGCGCTCTGCTTGCGCCCGAGATAGAGCATTATTAACACCGCCAGCAGCATTCCGGGCAGGACGTTGACAATGACGACGTCGCGCCAGCTGAGAACGCCGAGTAGCGCGCCGGCGACGAGCGGGGCCACCGCGTCGCCGACATTGCCGCCCATGCTGTGAATCGACATGACCAGGCCTTTCCGCTGCGGAAACCTGTTCCCCAGCCAGGAAATCGCGCTCGGATGCCAGAGATTGTTGCCGATGCCGACCAGCGTCGCGCAGCACAGAATCATCCAATAGGCATGCGCAGCGCCCATCATGAGATAAGGAAAGCCGATCCAGAACAGCGACACCGCCATCAGCAAGCCCTTGCGGCCGACGCTGTCGACAAAGATACCGCCAGGAATATTGGCGATGGCGCCCGCGAGATATTGGCAGGTCAGCACCGAGCCGATCTCGCTATACGACAGGCCCAGTTCTTTGCCGATCAGCGGCAACAGCAAATAAAACGTCGCCGGATACCAATGCGTCAGCGCATGGCCGAGACTGATGACCCAGACTTCTTGAAACGAGCGCCGCGGCTGCAGGGCGGCGTCAACGGTGATGGCCGTCATTTGAGGCCTTGACGACGGGAGGGGGGTGATGCTGAGATTGCGTCTGCGATCCGCGCAAGCACTCCATCCCTGTTTTTCAGCAGTTCGGAATTCCAGAAACGAAGGACACGATATCCTTTCGTGTAAAGCCACTCGTCGCGACGAGCATCACTTGTCCTCCCGCTATGCTGACCGCCGTCGAGTTCAATCACCAGGCGAAGCTCATGCGAAACGAAATCCACAATGTATGGTCCGATTGGTGTCTGGCGGCGAAAGGCGACGCCATTGAAGCGATGCGCCCGCAGCCAATACCAGAGACGCCTTTCC
>JBASAH010000169.1:0-15472 GCA_049650505.1 Xanthobacteraceae bacterium | reverse complement strand
GCGCAAAGCCGCGTGCCGTCGATTGGCCGAAGCTGGATGCACGGCACACCAGATTGCGGCGATCAGCGGCCATGCCGGCTTGCGAGAAGTGGAGCGATACACGAAGGCCGTCGATCAGGCGCAGCTCGCCCGCCAAGCGTTCGACAAAGAACAACGGAGAACAGACGTTGGCTAACCTTGGCGTCAGGTTAGCCAATTGCGGGGTTAAGTCATTGATCGCGTTAATGCGCGTTTGATGGGTGGCGACCCCGGCAGGATTCGAACCTGCGACCTTCAGCTTAGAAGGCTGTTGCTCTATCCCCTGAGCTACGGGGCCCCAATCGCGGCGCCAACTTCGTGGCACCGATTTTATATAGAATCGAACACGAAAACGCCCAGTAAATTACTTGCCGGTGCTTAGCCCGCCGCGGAACCCCGCCGAAATGCTTTCCGGCGCTGCTTCCCCCCTATGGGCGATTTTACTATTGTCGGCGCCGCTTAGAGGGGTCACCACGCTGTCGCCGCACAAGGCGGCTTCGGTTTCCCGCCACTATCACGCGCAAGCGCTAACCGGAACGTAGTGCTACTGGCATGAGCACGACCAGCAGCTGGACGTCGCGGTCGTACTGGCCCGCCAAGGGCTTTACCGCGCTATTCGATTACGCCGCCGGATCGAGCCGGGGCGCGCTATTCGCGCTCATTCTGGTCTCGCTGATCGCGTTTCTGCCGGGGTTCTTTCAAATACCGCCGGTCGATCGCGACGAAGCCTATTTCGCCCAAGCAACCAAGCAGATGATCGAGACCGGCGACTATGTCGACATCCGCTACCAGGACGACGTGCGTTACCGCAAACCGGTCGGTATCTATTGGCTGCAGGCAGCCGTCGTAAACACCGCGGACGCGCTCGGCTTTCCCAAGGCGCACACCACAATATGGCTGTACCGGCTGCCGTCCCTGATCGGAGCGATCGGCGCGGTGCTGGCGACCTATTGGTGCGCGCTCGCCTTTGTCAGCCGGCGCGGTGCGGTGCTTGCCGCGCTGATGATGATGTCGTCGGCGATCGTCGGCGTCGAAGCCCGTCTCGCCAAAACCGACGCCGTCCTGTTGTTCACAGTCGTCGCTGCAATGGCGGTGATGGCGCGCGTTTACCTCGCGCCGCGGCGCGGCGATCCGCAGCCGGGATTGGGCCAGCTTGCGATTTTCTGGACGGCGCTCGCGTTCGGCATTCTGATCAAGGGACCGCTTATTCTTATGGTCGTGGGATTGGCCGCAGTGACATTGGTTATTATCGACCGCTCGGCGCGTTGGCTGTTGGCGTTGCGGCCGCTTCCCGGCCTTTCATGGCTTTTGCTCCTCGTTCTACCCTGGTTCATCGCGATCTACGCGCGTGTCGGCAGTCAATTCCTGATCGGTTCTGTCGGCGAAGACATGCTCGCCAAGGTGGCGAGCCCACAAGAAACCCACGGCGCCCCCCCCGGCCTCTACCTGATTTTATTTTTTGTGACATTCTTTCCCGCCTCGATCCTGGCCGGGCTCGCGGCGCCCGCGGTCTGGGCGGTGCGGCGAGAAGCGGCCGCACGCTTTCTCTTGGCCTGGCTCGTGCCGTCCTGGATCGTGTTCGAAGCCATTATCACCAAGCTGCCGCACTATGTGCTGCCGCTCTATCCGGCGATCGCGATCCTGACCGCTGGCGCAGTCGAATCCCGTGTGTTGTCGCATCGGCCGTGGCTTGTCCGCGGCGTTATGTGGTGGTTCCTGGTCCCGGTGATCGTCAGCATCATCGCCATCATCGCTGCGATCGTCATCGAACGTGATCTGGCGCTGTTCGCCTGGCCGTTCTTTGCCGGCGCCGTCGTTTGCGGCCTCTTCGCCTGGCAATTGTATGACGAGGAAGGCGCCGAACGCGCGTTCACGCGGGCGGTGGAAGGGGCCGTGCTGATGGCGATCGGTATCTATGCGATCGTCGTCCCTTCGCTTGAGCCGGTCTTCCCCAGCGTTGCCCTCGCCGAGGTATTGCGCGAGGCGCCGTGTCCAAGTCCTGTCGCGGCCAGCGCCGGCTACGAAGAGCCGAGCCTGGTATTTCTCGCCGGTACCAAGACGCGCTTCACCGATGCCGCCGGCGCCGCCGATTTTCTGCTCGCGGGCAGCTGCCGTTTTGCTTTCGTCGAAGCACGCCAGCAACGCGCCTTTGCCTTGCGCGCCGAGGCGATCGGTTTGCGCTACGATCGCGGCCCGCTGGTTGACGGCTATGATATCAGCACCGGTAAGCCGGTTTCGATTGCGGTGTTCGAAACGAGCGCGCCGTGAACGCACCGAATCCGCGTTTGGAAAATATGAATGTAACGCCGGTCGGGCAGGGGACAGGCCTACAAGCAGCGGTGCGGCGGCTGGCGCGCAATCTCGCGACAAATACGGTCCTGTGGTGTCGCGCGCTGGTGCGGCCGGTGCCATCAATCTCGATTGGACGATCGCCCGGCACAATCGTCTGGAGCGTCATCCTGATCGTTGCCGCAATAGCTGCGATGTTTCTCCTCGATATGGCGGCGCTGGATTGGGCGCGCCGCGAGCCGCATTGGGTTAGAGCCGCGTTTGAAAAGATCACCGATCTCGGCTTGTCCGGCTGGTTCTTGTTTCCGTGCGGCTTCATCCTGCTGTTCTTGGCGGCGGTGACCTCGACCAAGCTGACCAGGCTTGCGCAAGGTGTGCTTGCTGCGCTTGTTGCACGGTTCGGCTTTTTATTTCTTGCGGTTGCCTTGCCCGGATTGTTCGTTTCGATTGCCAAGCGCTTGATCGGCCGCGCCCGCCCATACGTAGGCGGTCAGGAGAACCCGTTTAACTATGTGGCGTTCGGTTGGCGACCGGAATTCGCCAGCATGCCGTCCGGCCACGCCACAACCGCGGTCGCTGCCGCGATCGCGATCGGGGCGATATGGCCGCGCACGCGCATTGTGATGTGGCTCTACGCGACAGTAATCATGGTCAGCCGTGTCGCCGTCCTGGCCCATCATCCAAGCGACGTCATCGCCGGTGCGCTGGTTGCGCTGCTGGGCACGCATTTGCTGCGGCGCTGGTTTGCCGCGCGGCGTTTGGTATTTCGCGCTCTTGACCTTCGTGCCATTCCTGGACCGGCGCTGCCGCGCATCAAAGCGGCTTTGCAGCAGGCAATGTCGGCGCGCGGCATGAGCGCCTGAGAGATTTTTTCGCCCGATTGAACATGGCGGCGATGAGCCTTAGAAGCTTGTCGCATGTCGTAAATGGGGCTGTAGCCAGACAGTATGTTGCAGGCGGCAATGTCGCACGATGAAGCGTTGCACCAAGACGGGCGTAACCGTCTGGCGGTATCTGTTGTCGTGCCGGCAAAGAATGAATCCGGCAATGTCGCGCCGTTAGTCGCCGAGATCGCCGCAGCCCTGCGGGACCGTGCGTTCGAAGTCGTCTACGTCAACGATGGCTCGAGTGACGCGACCGAGCAGGAATTGCGCGCGCTGATGCAAGACCGTTCATGGTTACGCCAAATCCGGCATGAGCAGTCCTGCGGTCAGTCTGCCGCGATCCGCACCGGCGTCGCCATGGCGCGCGCCGAACTCGTGGTCACAATCGATGGCGACGGGCAGAACGATCCGGCATTCATTCCCGCATTGATCGCCGCGTTCGAGGCTGGCAGCCCCCACATTGGGCTCGTCGCGGGCCAGCGCGTGGGCCGCAAGGCCACTCCATTTAAAAAACTGCAATCGCGCATCGCCAACGCTGTTCGCAGTGTGGTGCTCAAGGACGGCACGCGCGACACTGGATGCGGGTTGAAAGCATTTCGCCGCGATGTGTTTCTATCGCTGCCGTACTTCGACGGATTGCATCGCTTTCTGCCGGCGCTGGTCCGCCGCGAAGGATTGCAAATCGGCTATATCGAGGTCGTGGATCGGCCGCGACTGAACGGCACGTCCAACTATGGCTTTTGGGATCGGCTGTGGATCGGCATGGTGGATCTGATCGGCGTGTGGTGGCTCATTCGCCGGAAGAAGCACGTTCCCCAATCGGTGGAGGTTACTCTTGCCCGTTGATATGTCGCACGCGATCGGTGCGTATCTTACCGACGTTTTCATCACCCGATTGGATTGGTGGGTGTTACTCGGTCTTGTTGCCCAGGCGCTGTTCACAGCGCGCTTTCTGGTGCAATGGATCGCCTCGGAGCGCGCCGGCCATAGTGTCATTCCGATGGCGTTCTGGCTGTTCTCGATCGGCGGCGGACTCTTGCTTTTGGTCTATGCGCTCTACCGCAAGGATATAGTTTTCATCGCCGGCCAGGCGTTTGGTGTTTTCGTTTACCTGCGCAATCTTTATTTTGTGATGCGCGATCGCAAGGTCGCGGCGTCTACGGCCTAAATCTTTGCGCTGCTAGTTGCGCGCGGCCGCAGCGAGCGCGGCGAAACCGCGCTCGAGATCGGCGATCAGATCGTCCACCGCCTCGAGGCCGATGTGGAATCGCACTGTCGGCCCGCCCGGTTGCCAGCGCGTGACGGTGCGCAGCGGCGCGCAATCGAACGGAATGGCCAAGCTCTCGTAGCCGCCCCATGAGGCGCCGATACCGAACAATTCGAGCGTGTCGAGAAAGGCGTAATAGGCTTTTTGCGGCACTGGCTTGAGCACCATGCTGAATAACCCCGAGGCGCCGGAAAAATCGCGCTTCCAGATGGCGTGTCCGGGATGGCTCGGCAACGCCGGATGCAATAGGCGCAAGACTTCCGGCCTCCGCTCGAGCCAGCGTGCGATCGCAAGTCCGGATTGCTGGTGCCGCTCAAGCCGTATCGCCAGGGTCCGCAGGCCGCGCAGTCCGAGATAGACGTCGTCGGGCCCTTCGCATTGCCCGGTATAGCGTACCGTGTTCTTCAGCCGCGCGAGCGTCGTTGCATTGGACGACACAGTGCCGAGCATGAGGTCGGAGTGACCGCCGATATATTTTGTGCCGGCTTGAATCGCCATGTCGACGCCGTGCTCGAGCGGACGAAAATAGAGTGGCGTCGCCCACGTATTGTCCATCAGAACCAGCGCGCCTTTGTCGTGAGCCGTGTTTTCGTGAGCCGCCTTGGCGATGGCCGCAGTGTCTTGCATCTCAAAGCTCAACGAGCCCGGCGATTCCAGGTAAACGACGCGCGTATTCGGCCGGATCAATTCAGCGATCGCGGCGCCAACCAATGGATCGTAATAAGTGACGGTGACGGCGAGCCGCGCCAGAACCTGGTCGCAAAAAATGCGGGTCGGTCCATAGGCGCTGTCGGTAACGAGGACATGATCGCCGGCGTGCACGACGGCAAGGAAGGCAGTCGAAATCGCCGCCAGCCCCGAAGGCAGAAGCGCCACGCCGGCGCATTGCGGTCCTTCCAGCTCCTGTAAAGCGCGCTCGAGCGCTTCCGTTGTCGGTGTGCCGCGCCGTCCGTATTGATAGCGTGCCCGATGCGCGAGGAAATCCTCGGCGTTCGGGTAAAGAACGGTCGATGCATGGTAGACCGGCGGATTGACGAAGCCGTGATAGGCCATGGGATCGCGGCCGCCGGTGACGATCGTGGTCTCGGGCCGCCGGGCGCGCGAAGCCTCGTCTTTGGATTTGTCGTTCATGCGTTTGTTTTACGTGTTTAGCGGTTTAAATTCGCGTCGCTGCCGGCCGATATGGCTATTTTCAGCGCCATTCCGACATTTCCGGGCATTCTCCGCTTTCGTCAACCCCTTGACCTCATATGGCGATCGTTCTCAGATGATCGCGGATGGGTAACGAGCCGCGCGCCTATAAAGGGCTTGTCGCGCCTCCTCTGTTGAAAGGGCTGATCATGCAACGTTTAGCTACGGCTTTCGCCATTGCAATGGCGCTTGCATTCGGTGTGCAAGCGGCATCCGCGCAAACGCTCAAGGCAGTTCAAGATCGCGGTCAGCTCGTCTGCGGCGGGAACGGCACACTGGCGGGCTTCGGCCTGCCCGATCCGCAGGGCAATTGGGTCGGATTCGACGTCGATTTCTGCCGTGCCATTGCGGCGGCGATCTTCAACGATACGAAGAAGGTCAAGTTTATTCCGTTAACGACCGCTAACCGGTTTACCGCTCTGCAGTCCGGTGAAATCGACGTGCTGGCGCGCAACACCACCTGGACGATGTCGCGCGACACGACGCTGGGCTTGGATTTCGCCGGCGTCACCTATTACGACGGTCAGGGATTCATGGTCCGCAAATCGTTGAACGTGAAGTCCGCGCTTGAGCTCAGCGATGCCGCGGTATGCGTACAACAGGGCACCACAACCGAACTCAATCTTGCCGATTATTTCCGCTCCAATCGTATGTCGCTCAAGACGGTGACCTTTGCGACCGCGAACGAGGCGGTGCGGGCTTATGACAGCGGCCGCTGCGATGCCTATACGACCGATGCATCGGGCCTCTACGGCGAGCGCCTGCGGCTAGCCGATCCGAACGCGCATATCGTCTTGCCAGAGATCATTTCCAAGGAGCCGCTCGCTCCTGTCGTTCGTCAGGGCGACGACACCTGGGAGGACCTGGTCCGCTGGACGCATCAGGCAATGCTTGACGCCGAAGAGCTCGGCATCACGCAACAAAATGTCGATGACATGTTGAAATCCAATTCGCCGGATGTCCGGCGTCTGCTCGGCGCCGAGGGCCAATTCGGCCAATCGATCGGGCTCACCAACGATTGGGCCTATCGGATCATCAAGGCCGTCGGCAATTACGGCGAAAGCTTCGAGCGCAATGTCGGGCAGGGCTCGCCGCTTAAAATCGCCCGCGGGCTGAACGCCTTATGGACCAAGGGTGGCCTGCAATACGGGCTTCCCGTGCGCTAGCCGCCGCAACGACAGCCGCCGTCGGCGCGCTCATGTCAAAGATGCTGCAACTCCCGCTTCGCAGCAGACAGCAGTGGGCCAGCATTGCGCTTCAGGCGGCGCTTGTCGTCGTTATCGGCGGTCTCGCTTATGGCGCCTTCATCAATGCGGCCGACAACCTGGCGAAAGCTCATATCGCATCTGGCTTTCGCTTCTGGGATAACACGGCCGGATTCGACATCAGCCAGACACTGATCGGCTACTCACCGAGCACCTCGACTTTCGGCCGCGCCTTCTGGGTGGGGCTGCTCAACACGCTGCTGGTCGCTTCGCTCGGCATCGTGCTCGCCACTGCGCTTGGCTTTACCATCGGGATAGCGCGACTGTCGCGAAACTGGCTGGTTGCCCGGCTGGCTGGCGGCTACGTCGAATTAGTCCGCAACGTTCCGCTCTTGCTGCAAATCCTGTTCTGGTACAACGCCGTGCTCAAATCGCTGCCGGACCTCCGCAGCAGCATTTCAATCTCGGGTAGCGCGTTTCTCAACAATCGCGGATTGTTTTTGCCGCGGCCGGAATTTGCCGAGAATTTCGACTATGTCGCGGCAGCTCTCGTGTTCGGGCTCGTTACCACGCTGGCAGTACGCATCTGGGGGCGTCGCCGTCAAGAACGCACCGGCCAACCGCCGCGTACGTTGTCCTATGCCTTCGGGTTGATCGTCGTTTTACCGCTGCTGGTGTTTGTCGCCGCCGGCGCGCCGCTGTCTTTCAGCTTTCCCGACGTCGGCCGGTTCAATATTCGGGGCGGCACCGAAATCCTGCCGGAATTCGCTGCGCTTCTGCTCGCATTGACGATCTACACCGCCGCTTTCATCGCCGAGGTCGTGCGTGCTGGCATCCTTGCCGTCTCGCAAGGCCAGACCGAAGCGGCGCAGGCGCTCGGATTGCGGTCGGGAAGCACACTTCGCCTTATCGTCGTGCCGCAGGCGATGCGGGTGATCGTGCCGCCTCTGACCAGCCAATATCTCAATCTGATCAAGAATTCGTCGCTTGCGGTCGCGATCGGTTATCCCGACCTCGTGCAAGTCTTCGCCGGAAGCGTGCTCAACATCACCGGCCAGGCGGTCGAGGTGATCGCGATCACCATGGCCGTCTATCTATTTCTCAGTCTGGTCACCTCGCTGCTCATGAATCTCTATGGGCGCACGGTCGGCATCGTGGAGCGCTGAACCATGGCGGCAACAGACCGGATCTATCTGCGCGAAGCGCCGGCGAAGCTCTTGCCCGCACCGGTGGCCAGCACCGGCGTGATCGGCTGGCTGCGGGCCAACCTGTTTTCATCGCCGGGCAATATTGCGCTCACCATTATCTGCGCGGCGCTTATCGTGTGGATCGTTCCACCTTTGCTGCGCTTTTTCTTCTTCGATGCCGTCTGGTCGGGCGCCGATCGGGAAGCCTGCCTGCCGTCCGCGCAGAACCCGGAACCGGGCGCGTGCTGGGCCTTCATTCGCGCCTGGTCGTCATATTTCACTTACGGCTTCTATCCGCTGGGCGAACGCTGGCGCGTCGATCTCTTCTTCTTTTTGCTGGCGTTCGGAATTGGCTGGCTGGCTTGGCTTGGCGCGCCGCGCCGTGACATCGGCGCGATCTATTTCTTCATCGTTCTGCCGATCCTGTCTTATGTTCTCTTAAGCGGCGTGACGATTATCGGTCTACCAGACGTGTCGACCTCGCTGTGGGGCGGCATTCTCGTCACGATCGTCGTGGCGACGGTCGGTATCGTGGCTTCGCTGCCGCTCGGTATTTTGTTAGCGCTCGGGCGACGCTCGGAAATGCCGGCGGTGCGATTGTTCTCAGTCACATTCATCGAGTTTGTCCGCGGCGTACCGCTGATCACGGTGCTGTTCATGGCGAGCGTCATGCTGCCATTGTTCGTGCCCGATCGCCTCGCGCCGGATAAGCTCGTTCGAGCGCTGATCGGCGTTGCTTTATTCGCGTCGGCCTATATGGCGGAAGTGGTGCGCGGCGGGCTGTTGTCTATCCCGCGCGGCCAATATGAGGCGGCCCAGGCGCTGGCGCTGCCGTATTGGCGGATGATGGCGCTCGTTATCCTGCCGCAAGCATTGCGGGTGACGCTGCCGAATATCGTCAACACATTCATCGGTCTGTTCAAGGATACGACTCTGGTGTTCATCGTCGGCATTTTCGATTTTCTGCGGACCATCGAAGCGGCACGCGGCGATCCTCATTGGGCGACGCCGATCACCAGCGTCACCGGATATGCGTTCGCAGCATTGTTCTACTTCGTCTGCTGCTATGGCATGTCGCGTTACTCACAAAATGTCGAGGCGCGGCTGGCACGCGCGCATCGTCGCTGAAAGGCATTGCCGATGACAAATCCGTCAAACCGGACCGGCGGCGAAAAGACAGGATGGGCCGTTCAGATCAGCGCCCTGAACAAATGGTACGGCGATTTCCACGTGCTGCGCGACATCAACCTGACGGTCGCGCGGGGCGAGCGCATCGTCATCTGCGGTCCATCGGGCGGCGGCAAATCGACGATGCTTCGCTGCATCAATCGCCTCGAAGACTGGCAGCGCGGCCGTGTCGTCGTCGACGGCAAGGAGCTGACCGACGATCCCAAGCAGATCCTCGCGGTCCGTCGCGACGTCGGCATGGTGTTTCAGCAATTCAACCTGTTCCCGCATCTCACGGTGCTGGAGAACTGCACTTTGGCGCCGATCTGGGTCCGCCATATGCCGAAGAAAGACGCCGAAGAGCTCGCGATGCGTTTCCTGCGGCGCGTACGAATACCGGACCAGGCGCAAAAATATCCTGCTCGGCTGTCCGGCGGCCAGCAGCAGCGCGTCGCCATCGCGCGCGCATTGTGCATGAGCCCGAACATCATGCTGTTTGACGAGCCCACCTCCGCGCTCGATCCCGAAATGGTCAAGGAGGTGCTCGATACGATGGTGGAACTCGCCGGTGACGGCATCACCATGCTGGTTGTGACGCATGAAATGGGGTTCGCGCGGCAGGTCGCCGACCGGATCATATTCATGGCGGAAGGCCAAATCGTCGAGATAAATGAGCCGAAGGCTTTTTTCGAGCATCCACAGCACGAACGCACGCGGCTGTTTCTGCAGCAGATCCTGCATTGAGCGCGTCGCCGCGGATTTATTAAGCCCCGACCGAAAGATTACGCCCTCGTAATCTTCGCCTCACGGCACATTTCAAAACTTTAACTTGCATGGCCGCGCGCCGCGCAATCTATTTCAGTACGTACGACATTCGAGGAGGATCGCCATGTTGAAGCCAGTGATCACTGCGACAGCGCTAGTGGCGCTCGCCGGCGCATCATTTGCTTATGCGGAGCACGGTTTTGGCGGCGACCACGGGTTCGGCGACGGCGGCCCGCGCGCCGAGCAACGGCACCGCATGAGCGTCGGGGATATTTCCGCCTTTGCCGATGCACGGATCGCCGCATTGAAAGCCGGGCTGCAGCTCACCCCGGACCAGAGCAAGAGTTGGCCGCCGTTCGAGCAGGCGGTGCGCGATCTCGTTCAACTGCGGGTCCAGCGCGCACAGGCCCGCCAAGCCGGCGAACAGCAGCAACAGCAGGCGGCGACGCCGTTTGAGCGGCTCTCGCAGCGCGCCGACAATATGGCCAAGACCGGCGCGGCGCTCAAAAAGATCGCCGATGCCGGCACGCCGCTGTACCAGAGCCTCAATGACGATCAAAAAAATCGGTTCACGACGCTCGCGCGCATGCTGCGACCCCATCGTGGCATGCGTGGCGGCCACGAACACGGCTGGCGCGACGGCCGCCGCGAGCTGAACCATTTTTCCTGATCGCGCTTTTGCTCCGCGCTCGCTGTTTCCTCCCTCCCTGCAGCGGGCGTAAACGGAAGCCGCAGCACCCCCGCTGCGGCTTTCGCATTTTTTGGGGGAGCGTATCCGGTCGGGCGATCGGAACGACTAGGCTGTGTGCTCATAAATCGACGTCGATGAGTGGTTACGGATTCCGCTGTGACGGAAACAAAGTGGCGCAACTAACGATGGCAATAATCGGACGTGACTAACTTATAATTATCCGACTGAAAACGGACATAGCAGCTGTCGCGCCACCAATAATAACGATACACCGCGGACGGATTGTCACCTTGAAACGTGCGAATAGTCGCCTTCAACTCGCCCTCAGTAGCAATGGTTGCGCCGGCTGCTCCGCCGATGAGTCCACCTTCGGGCGCACGGACAGTCGATTGTTGATCTGCGGGTTGTTGGGCCATCGAGGATAAGGACGGGCTTACAAAAATTGACACTAATGCGACGAAACGTATCGCGCGCGTGGTGCTTCTCGTGGCTGATGGATTGAACATCCGCATTCTTTGGATGCCCCACAAAACTGGGGGAAATAGTAAGCGTTTTCAAAATGGATAGGAAGCGCGGATTCCGGCCCTGACAGCACCGCGAATTCATTTGTCGCGCCAGGAAACCTTGGCAACGTGAATCCCAAGCCGCCGTTCGATGTCTCGTAAGGCTCACGAGCGGACGGCAATTTAGCAATATTGGCCGCGATCCGCGCGCCTTCGTCTTTTGTGAGTAGTTTGGCCGCTGTTTGAATCCATCCGCCACAAACCATTCATCTCGTATTCATGTCGCTGAAGTCATTGTTATTTCAGGTAAGGGGTAACGTGGAGAGAGTCATGGCGAAGAAGAAAAAGAAGAAATCGAAATCGAAGACCTGAAGCGCAAGCCTTCGGGCAACGCTATCAGGAGCTTGGGTCAACTACGCTTTAGCGGAACAATTTGTTGCAGGGCGCAACCCATCGCGCTTCGTCTTTGGTGAGCAGCTTTGGCCGCCGATATCCGCCCCGGCCGTGGACTTTGGCGCCGGTTATTCAATCACCATCGATGAAACACCGTTCGCATGTGCGCCGGGTCACGAAAGACGCCGATCGCGGGCATGCGCGATGAGCCAGCCCATGATCTCTGCACTCTGCTCGACCGAGCCGAGGCGTCCTGAGCGCCCGCCATGACCGGCCTGCATGTTTGTCTTAAACAAGAGGTCACGCCGATCGGTTTTGCTCGCCCGCAGCTTTGCGACCCACTTGGCAGGTTCGGCATAGCTCACCTGGCTGTCGTAGAAGCCTGCGGTAATAAACATTGATGGATAGTCTTTTCGCGCGACATTATCGTAGGGTGAATAAGACAACATGTAGTCGTATTCTCGCTCCACGGCCGGATTGCCCCACTCATTGTATTCGAGGGTGGTGAGTGGGACCGAGGCGTCGGACATCGTGGTGACGACATCCACAAATGGCACTTCGGCGACGATGCCGGCATAGAGATCAGGACGCAGATTGGCGATTGCGCCCATGAGAAGGCCACCGGCGCTATCGCCTTGCGCGAAAACGGCGCGCGAATCGGCATAGCCTTTTGCGATCAACGTCTCAGTCACAGCGATGAAATCCGTGAACGTGTTGCGCTTATTGAGCATGCGGCCTTCAGCGTACCAGCGCTCTCCTTTTTCATGTCCGCCGCGCACATGGGCAACGGCATAGACGAAGCCGCGATCAATCAAGCTGAAAGCAGGCCGCGTAAAAGTTGCACGCGAGCTCAGACCGTAGGCGCCGTAGCCAACGATCAACGTCGGATTACCTCCGGCGAGCCGCATGTCCTTGCGGTAGACGATTGTGATCGGAACACACTCCCCGTCGGGCGCGGTCGCGCTGAGCTGATCGAGTACATAGCGATGGCGATCAAACCAGCGGATTGCCGGGTCTTGTTTGCGCAGGGTCAGCGCGCCTGTGGTCACGTCAAAGTCATAGACGCATTGCGGCTGCAGTGGACTGCTGAAATGAAAACGCAGGGCCTTTGCTGCCGGATCGAGATTGACTTCGTTCTCGTCCACGAAGGAGCTTGAGGCGACCCCGATTGCGGCTGGACGCGGCACTTGAATTTCGCGGAGTTCCGGGAGATCGAAGACGCGGATCATGGTCCCGCTTTCGTCTTCCAAGTCCACGGCCACGAATGTCTCGAACACTTTAAAATGGCTGAGATGATGACCTGCCTTCTCTGCAACGATTTCGTTCCAATGCGCCGCCGCGGGCGTCGCCTGCGGAGCACGCATTAGCCGGAAGTCAGGCGCATCGAGATTGGTGCGGATGAAGAATTCATCGCCGACGTGGTCGACATCGTAGATAATGCCTCGCTGCCGCGGCTCAATGACCTTTAATTCTCCGGTCGGGTGATCGGCTGGTAAGTAGCGAAACTCACTGGTGCGCTCCTCCTCGATGTTGAGCAGGATAAATTTGCGCGACCTCGATAACCCCATTGAAACATTGAAAGTCGGATCGCTCTCCTCGTAGATCAACACGTCGCTCTTGGAGTTCGTGCCGAGCCGATGCCGCCAAACCTGGTAGGAACGCAAAGTCGTCGGCTCGTTGCGCACATAGAAGATTGTATTGCTGTCGGCGCCGAACACGAGATCTGAACTGGCATTATCGATACCTTGATCGACGGTTTCGCCAGTCGCGATCGTTCGCACGAAGATGCGGAAATCACGGCCACCTGTGAAATCGACGGCGAATGCGACGCGCGTGTTGTCAGGGCTGACGTTCCACGAGCCGAGCTGGTACTCCTGCGGATGACTAGCTGCGAGCGCGCCAACATCAAGTACCATTTCTTCCTGTGCCCCAAAGGCATCCTTCCGGCGCACGATGTACGGATACTGAGCGCCTTGGGTGAAGCGACGCTCATAGACATAGTTGTTGTACGATGTGGGGACGCTCGCATCTTCTTGCGCCTCGCGCGCCCTTAATTCTGCGGCAAGCTCATCGACCAGTGGCTTGATCGGCTCAAGACGGACGTCGGCATAGGCATTTTCCGCATTGAGATAGGCAATGACCCGCGGGTCCTTGCGGTCGCGCAACCAGTCGTAGTTATCGATTCGCGCACCGCCAAACGCTCTGAACGTCTTCGGCGTGACAGGCGCAATCGGGACGGCGCGCGCCGCCGTTTCGATCGCGTTGGCTGAACGAAAGCGCAACCGGCTTGCGAGAGGAACTGCCCCCGCAGCCATAAGGCCAAATGCGAAAAACCTTCGTGTGGAAAGACCACGCATAAAGATTTGGCACCCTCGCCGCTTTCGGATAGCGGTCGAATGCGGCGTTTGACCGGCGCTGTTTGGGCACAAGCATGGTAGGCTGTGCCGGGAACTTCCGTTTATGTCCGCTCGGGGTCCTGGGCAGACGAAATCCAATGTCCGCCTCACGTCTGCTTTGCTCCCGGTAGCGACCGGAAAGGGGACAATTTAGTTCTGCGTTACGTCCTTTCGAAATTCTTCGCCAATCATAGCGCACGTCGGGCACGTCGGTGGGGATGGGTCGGTGTCCAAGATCGCGCCAGTCGGTGTGCGGGCGATAGGAGACGAACATGACGCTGGAAGGCGGTTGCTACTGCTCCAAAATTCGCTATGCAGCGGCGGGAAAGCCGATGCTAAGGGCGCAATGTCATTGTCGTCCTTGCCAGTATTTTTCCGGCGGCTCGGCGAATATGTTCTTGCTGATGCCGGTCGACGGTTTTCGATACACGAAGGGCGAGCCTCGCCAATTCAAACGCGACGATCTCGAACGCGCGGTCACGCGAGAGTTCTGCGGCGATTGCGGCACGCAGCTCATTACGCGTCGCCCCGGCCTAAACGCCATCGTCGTCAAGGCCGGAACGCTCGATGATCCTACCCAATACGGCGAGTGCCAGATGGCGATCAACGCCAGCGACAGGCAAGCGTTCAACTGCATCCAAGAAGGGTTTCCGATCTACGAAGGTTTGCCGCCACGCTGAGGCGAGCGGCTCTACCAGTGCCCTAGAACCGGACTTAAGAGTGCAAGGATGGTTCGCAGACGATGCCTATTCCCGAGAGCCTAATGTCCGGTTCGGGTGATTAGCCGCCGCTGCGTGGTCAAATGTTGATGTCCGCTTTACCACCGAAAGCGGACAACGCCCGCACAGAATTTATATGTACACGCCTAGAGGCTTTCGACGAATTGCACCATGCGCCGCCGCTGATCGGGGTCCGGCAGCGGGCCGCGCATTGCGCCAAGATTATCGGTCATATGCGCCGCGTCGGCGGTACCGGGAATGACCGCGGTCACGCGCGGATCGGCCAGTAGATATTTGAGAAAAAACTGCGCCCAGCTTGGCGCGAAGCTCTGCGCCCATTCCGGCACGGGTCGATCGCGCACGGTGCGGAACAGTCGGCCGCGGCCGAGCGGCACTGCGGTGAGCACGGCGGCCTTTACCTCGGCCGCCAGCGGCAAGATGCGCTTCTCCGCTTCGCGATCGTCGATCGAATAATCGATCTGCACAAAGTCCGGCTTTTCACGGCCGAGCACCGCCTCCACGGCGGGGAAGGCGCCGTGGAAGGTTGAAGTGATGCCGATGTAGCGGCACACGCCTTGCGTCTTCCAGGCTTTGAAGGCGGCGAGCGATTGCCGCGGATTGCTCACGTTATGGAGCTGGAGGAGGTCGACTTTGGCCGTTTGCAACCGGTTCAAGGAGCGTTTGAGCTCCTCGACGTCCGGGGACTCTAGCTTGGTCGCGATAAAAACTCTGTCGCGCAGGCCGGCCGGCGCGATCACGTCGCCGAGAACGCGTTCGGCATCGCCATAGGTCGAGGC
>JBASAH010000168.1:0-4058 GCA_049650505.1 Xanthobacteraceae bacterium | reverse complement strand
GTGATCTCAGCGGCAGCAGCTTCGGCAGCGTTGCCCGCTTGGTCCAAGACTGCAAAATAGTTCTCATCATCTGCTTCGTCGGTCGCTTCCGCTGCGTTAGTCGCAGCGTTGAAGATGCGGTAGCGGGCAGCCTCTTGCCGCGCCTCCCAGGCTTTATCGGCCTTCGTCCTGTCGTCGTTCATACCCTGCGTGCCACTGTTGATGTCTGCTTTTACCCCGAAAGCGGACTCTAGACCGCAATCGCAGAATGTCTGCTTTGGGCCATAAGCGGACTCATGCAGTGCAGCAAGTGCAGCCTATTCGATCACCTCGTCGGCAGTCGCGAGCAGCGTCGGCGGTATGTCGACGCCGAGCGCTCTTGCCGTCTTGGGGTTAATCACGAGATCGAATTTGGTCGGCTGCTCAACGGGCAGATCAGACGGCTTCATGCCCTGCAGGATCTTGTGCACATAAGTGGCGCCGCGCCGAAAGAGATCCGGCAGGCTCGCGCCATAGGACATCAAACCGCCCGCGAACACGTTCTCGCGAATTTGGAACATCCCGGGAATTCGGTTGTTCGCAAGAAAGTCGATGATCTTCTGCACATGCACTTGATGAAACGGATCACCGGTCACGAGCAGCGCGTCCGGATGCTCGCTCAGTGCGGCTGTCAGGTTCGTATCAAGCTCGGCAACAATGCGCGCCTCGACAGGAATGAGGCTTATGCCCAGGGCCGGCATCGCGGTCTCAATCTCGTCGCGAAGAACGACGTTCGACGCATTATCGGGGTTCCAGAGCAAGGCTACACGCGCGACGGACGGAATGACCTCTTTGAGAAGCTGCAACCGCTTAGGAGCGACCTCCGGGCCGCGAATCGTGTTACCGGTCGTATTTCCGCCCGGCTCGGCGAGGCTTGCGACGAATCCGGCACGAACGGGATCGCCGATCCCAACCATCACGATCGGGATCGTGCGGGTCGCCATCTGGACAGCAGGGACTGCGATCGAGCCGTTCACAACGATCACGTCCACCGGGATGCCCGCGAGTTCCTTCGCTGCTTCCGCAAATCGAACGCGCTCGCCTTGACCGCTTCGAAATTCAAACTTGACGTTCTGACCTTCGATATAACCGAGTTCGCGCATGCCTTTGCGGAAGTGATCCCAGAGCGGCAGATCGCCAATCATGCCAACCGCCGGCAGTGGGCGCTGCGCCCGCGCTACGAGCGGCCATCCGATTGATGCACCGGCGAGCAGTAATGTGAATTCTCGCCGCCTCATGTGTGAATGAACTCCCAGTGGGCGAGGATTACATTACCCTACCACATCGTCGTAGGAATGAGGTGTTGTGCATCACAGCAAAATTGGTTGCCGATGTCCGAGAAGGGTCAAAAGCGGACATGGCGCGATCAAATTGCGATGTCCGCTTTACCCCCGAAAGCGGACATTCCCCGGTAGCTCTTCGATGTCAGCTGTGGGCCACAAGGCGACATATGCATTGCAGCAAAGATTGCGCTATTCGATCACCTCGTCAGCGCGCCCGAGCAACGACAGCGGAACTGTGACGCCGAGCATCTTGGCGGTCTTGAGATTGATGATCATCTCGACCTTCGTGGCCTGCTGCACCGGCAGGTCGGCAGGCTTCTCGCCCTTGAGAACGCGGCCGACGTAGGCACCGGTCAAATGATACGAATCCGTAAGATTGCTTCCGTAGCTCACCAGGCCGCCAGCCGCAGCGAACGTGCGAAGCTGGTAGATTGCGGGCACCGCATGGCGGACGGTCAGCGCGCCGAGCTGTTCGCTCCTGCTATTGAAGAATGGCTCACCGCCGATCACGAGCCCGCCTGCTCGCAGTTCGACCAAGCGCCCAAAGACCGCATCGAACTCCTGGTCGGTGCTGGCTTTCAGAACATGAAACTGCAGCCCGAGGGTGCGGGCCGCCGCCTGCAGCTCTCTCGATGTGGTCTCGGCACGCGCGGGATCGGTCGGGTTGACGAGTGCTGCAATAACAGTCGCCGTGGGGACCAAATCGTGCAGCAGTTCCAGCCGCTTCGGGCCCAGCTCCACGTCCAAGATGGCCACGCCTGTGACGTTACCACCCGGTCGGTTCAGGCTACCAACAAGTCCGACCGCGACCGGGTCGAAGCCAGCCGTGAAAACGATTGGAATCGTTGCGGTTGCTGCCTTAGCCGCCTGTGCCGCACGGCCATTCGCGGCAATCACGGCCACCTGACGCTGAACGAGGTCGGCCGCCAGCGCTGGCAGCCGATCATATTGATTTTCGGCGAACCGGTATTCGATCGCCACGTTTTGGCCCTCGACATAGCCAGCTTCTTTCAGGCCGAGACGGAATGCGGCCAAAAGGTGTGGATCATCGCCCGGCGCCCTGGTGCCGAGGTATCCAATCACCGGCATCGCCGGCTGCTGCGCATGCGCCACGAACGGCCATGCCGCCGCGCCGCCGACAGTGGCGATGAACTCGCGCCGCTTCATGGTTCTCCTCAGGCCGAGGAAGACACCTTACCACATCGTTGAAAGGGAGATGCGTTGTGCGTCACAGCAAAATCGGACGCTCATGTCCGAGATGGGTCAAAACCGGACGTGCGGCCGCGCTCAAGCAATGTCCGCTTTACCTCTCAAAGCGGACATTAATCGATGACATCTAGAAGTCTGCTTTGGGCCAGGAGCAGTCATGCGCGCTGGCGTACCGTCCATATGGTGGAACCTTAGCAGCTGCTATGGTTTTGACATTTGGAACTTTGACCGAAGGAGGATCTCGCGATGAGGCGGCGTGACTTCATCGCGTTGCTCGGCGGCGCAGCGGTAACGTGGCCGCGCGGTGCGCATGCGCAACAACCAGCGAAATCTTACCGGATCAGTTACCTCGCACTGCTTCCCGGTGAGGATACGACTTTAATGAAGCCTCTATTGGAACGGCTGCATGAGCTGGGCTACGTCGAGGGCAAGAACATGGCCTTCACGTACCGTTCCGCCGAAGATCATCCGGAGCGGTTGCGGAGCTGGCCGCGGAACTAGTGCGAGCCAACCCGGACGTGCTGATTACGGGCTTCGGAACACTTGCGGCGAAGGCGGCTAGAGCCGCAACCACGACCATCCCGATTGTCATCACCAGCGTTGGCGACCCATTGGCGCAGGGTTGATCAAGAGCCTGAGCCGGCCCGGTGGGAATGTTACCGGCGTCACTAGCCAAGCGAGCGATGTAGTGGGCAGGCGGCTGCAAATCCTGGAGAACCTCATTGCTGGAAATCAGATGATCGCAGTGCTGATGAACCCGGACACGCCCTTTTCGAGGCTTGCGCTGCAAGAACTTCAGGCCGCGGCCAATCCGGAGCGTGAGCGTCTTGCGAGGCCAGAACCGCCGACGAGGTCAGCTCTAGTGTCGAGGCTGCAATCAAGGGGGGCGCAGCCGGATTGCTTACACTCGACGATCCTTTGATGCTGGCTGTTAGCAAGCAAATCGCCGATCTCGCAGCAAAGGCTCGGTTGCCGACGATTTTCGGGAGCAGAGATTTTGCAAAAGCAGGTGGATTGATGTCGTACGGAGTGGATCGGCAACAGCTCAATCGTCGCGCGGCAGAATTCGTGGACGAAATACTGAAAGGCGCAAAGCCGGCCGACCTTCCGGTCGAGCAACCCACGAAATTCGAACTCGTCATCAATCTCAAAACCGCAAAGGCGCTTGGCCTCGACATGCCGCCGAAGCTGCTCGCGCTGGCCGATGAGGTGATCGAATAAGCCTGGGGTCGAGAAGTCCGCTTCGGGTCAGAAGCCGACATTCCGTCACGTCAATATGAGGTCCGCTTTGCCCCCAGAAGCGGACATTCCGCAGCAATGGGTGCCGTGCGTCGCCTGCGCCAGATTTCAGCTTCTGCGCTGGCAGCGTTTTGGCACTGTTTTGGCACTGGCGTTAGTCTCACGCAATCTCATGCGCGAGCGTCGAGCTCGGGCGCTGGCGGTGGCGGTATCGAGCTAGGATTGCGCTGATGATGTTGACACGGTGTTGACTTGGCGGCCGATAATCAACTTAAGCCGCTGGTCTGATTCAGCAACATTTCCGCCTTC
>JBASAH010000167.1:0-1868 GCA_049650505.1 Xanthobacteraceae bacterium | reverse complement strand
CCTTTGCGCTCGTCGGGCGTGCGGACATTCGCAAAAATGAGCTTCTCAAGATCCACATTGAGGACGCCACCGCTGACGAGCCGCAATGGCGGGATCCGGAGCCCTTCGCCAAAGATTTGCGTCACCGCGCCGTAGCTTCCGGGCGTGGCAGAGCCAATATCCGGCCAATGCGCGCGCAGGCAGGTGTAGCCGAGGAGTTCGCCACCGTGAAATGCCGGCCGGATCACGTTCACGTCCGGCAAGTGGCTGCCCCCGAAGTAGGGGTCGTTGTGGACAAAAACGTCGCCGTCGTGCACGTCCGATGCGAAAACGGCGACAACAGCGCGGACTGCATCGGGCATCGAGCCGAGGTGAATGGGTAGGTCAGGTCCCTGTGCGACCATCTCGCCCCGAACGTCGAAGACGCCGCAGGAATAATCGCCGGCTGACTTCAATAGCGGCGAATACGCAGTCTTTGCCAGGACAACCCGCATCTCCTCGGCGATTTTATAAAGACTGTTTTTGACAATCTCGAAAGTAGCGGGATCAGACTTTTGCAACATGTTTGTCATTGTTGCATTACCCGTGCATCAATTGTGCTAGCACCACAAATCCATCCTCGTTGACGTTTGCCTGCC
Source organism: Xanthobacteraceae bacterium (assembly GCA_049650505.1). Taxonomy (GTDB): domain Bacteria; phylum Pseudomonadota; class Alphaproteobacteria; order Rhizobiales; family Xanthobacteraceae; genus BOG-931. The sequence goes on along the minus strand of JBASAH010000167.1, from coordinate 1,251 downwards.
ATCGCGGTGGCACAAGAATGGTGGACTCAAGCGATTCGATCACAGCCGGACCCACCAGCTTAAGGCCTAATGAGATCCGCCGACGATCGTAGATCGGCGCGTCGACCTCGCCTGTTTCATGGAACCAGACTTGGCGTCGCGACTTGATCGCTTCGGTGCCGGCATGCGCGGGTATATCCCGGATCACGAGCGGCGGGATCGTGCCAATCGCGGCAACGCGAACATTGACGATTTTTACCGGCTCGCTGCGATTGTCATGGCCATAAGTTTGCCGATGGCGAGAGTGAAACGCTTCGGCGATTTGCTGCAAGGTCGTTTGATCAATCGGGTGAGGTGGAACCGGTATTGTGAGCTCATAGGATTGACGCTCGTAACGTGCATCAACCGCGCGCTCGAAGCGCCGACGTTGGGCGGCGATACCGGCACGATCGAGCATTGCACATCCCTTATTCTCCAGGGCCATGAAGGCAGCCTCTACCGCCGCGGGATCGGCGGTATCGGTCGTGATGAACAGCGTCTGTACATAATCACGCTTTAAGTCGGTGGCGATGAGACCGAGCGCCGAAAAAGCTCCGGGGATCGGCGGGCAAATCACTTCGACAATGCCGAGCTCACTGGCGAGCGCTGCGGCATGCAGGGGCCCCGCTCCGCCAAAAGCGGCGAGCACAAAATCGCGCGGATCATGGCCGCGTTGGACGGAAACAATTTTCAGAGCCTCGGCCATGGCATGATTGACAATATCGATGACAGCAGCCGCGGCCGTGCGGGAATCGACACCAAGGAGTTTGGCGAGCCGGACGTGAACGGCATCTGTGGCTGCCGCATGATCGATCGGAAGATCGCCCCCAAGCAGCGATTCTTTATCAAGGTAGCCGAGCAAGAGGTTGCAGTCGGTGACGGTCGGCTCAGTGCCGCCGCGCGGGTAGCAAGCGGGGCCGGGATCGGCACCGGCGCTCTTGGGACCGACGCGCAACGCTCCAGCCCGGTCGATCCATGCGATCGATCCGCCTCCGGCCGATACTTCGGCCAGATCGATGACCGGTAGGCGAACCGGATGACCGGTGCCGCTGGTCCACCGCATCATGCTCGATCCGCCGCCGACTTCGTATTCCGGCGTAGTGTCGTACCGACCATCTCGAATCAGGCTTGCCTTGGCCGTCGTGCCACCCATGTCAAACGACAGCAGGTTTTGGCGCCCGGTTTGCCGGGCGACGAGTGCGGCCGCGACAACGCCAGCGGCCGGACCCGACT
>JBASAH010000166.1:0-1749 GCA_049650505.1 Xanthobacteraceae bacterium | reverse complement strand
TCCCAATGCCGCCTTTCTCCCCTAGCGCATGTGCTTTGGCCGCATCACGCAACGGCATCCGGCGACCAATAGGCAGAACGAACTTGCCATCGCGCACGTCATCGGCAAACTCGCGCACCTTAGATGGATCAGGCTGTGCAAGCACGCGCGCAATCTTCACTGTCGGATTTTTGGCCGCCGCGCTTTCCGGCAACGCAGAGGCGTAGCCAAAGGAGCCGCTTTGCTTTACCTTCACGATCAGCTTCGCAGCAACCTCACCGCCAACGGTGTCCGCAATTGCATCCACCAGGCGAAATTTCTCAATCGCTTTATCGTCGTCAATCGCGAGCACGTCAGAGACACCGAGGGAGCGGGCGTCATTCAGTTCTTTCGCGCGGACACCTGCAATCACCTGCGCGCCTATCTTCTTCGCCGTATGCACTGCCGCACGCCCAACACTGCCCAGCGCTCCCGTTATCAGAACAACCTGTCCCTTTTTCACGTTTGTCGCAAGGCGCACAAGCTGGTCTCCCGTGAGGGCAATCAGCGGGATCGCGGCCGCGTTCGCCAGGTCCACTCCGTCTGGCAGATGGGTCACGTCCGAATCGTCCACTGACACCAACTCGGCATAGGTCGCGTTAGATAGTGCAAGAACGCGGTCGCCGGCCTTGAAGTGCTTCACATTTGCGCCCACCGCCCGTACGATGCCACTCACGTCGCGGCCCAGAATTGCGGGAAATGACAACGGCCGCATCCCTGAACGCAGTTTCCAGTCAATCGGATTGACGCTCGCAGCGGCTGCCGCGATCAGTACCGTACCTCCGCTAATCTGCGGTTCGGGAACGTCGTCTTCAAATTTCAGCTTCTCGGGACCGCCGTACTCATACAGCACCACTGCCCTCATCGCGTATCTCCCAACAGCCGAGCTTCAGGCATATATCTGTCGAGATCATACCCCGCCCTGGGCCTCATTTGAACGAGCCCAACTCCCGTGTAGTTAAAATTAACCGGTTACAGCGAGATCGAGCCGCCCTTTGACCTGACGATAGGCGTCCTCGGACAGGCAGATCGCGGCGGGTGCGGCGATGCCCTCAAGGCGCGCGGCGATGTTGACGCCGTCGCCCATCAGATCGCCGTCGGCCTCCTTCGATCCTGCCCTTGCGGCCAGTAAACGAGAAACGTCGCATCGGGATATTGCTCGGACTGGCAGCGCAACTCGACAGGCTCGTCGCGAATAATGTCGATCAGCACCTCGCCCTGCTGCACGACGATAAGGTCGTCATTTGGATTGAGCGCCAGCGCCCGCTCCTGGTGGTGGAGCGCCTTGTCGTGATCGCGGTGAATTGAAAGGTTCGCTGCGGCGAGCACGCGGTGCACGTCGCTGTCATTCTCATCGAGCGACAGCGCCAGCGCCAATTCATCGATCACAGTGCGCGCCGTAGCCTCAGCGTTGGCGCACCAGTCATGGACGAACGATTGTCCGAGAACGCAAGCCTTCCAGGCGTGCGCGTGCGCATAGCTTGGTTCGAGCGCGATGGCGCGCTCGAGCAGCCGCAGCGCCTCTTCATTGTCCGCCCGGAGGGAACTGTGATGGAGCAGCTTTCCCGCGAGCACGCATTCATAAGCCGCGAGGTTTTCCGGCGGCTTGCGCTGCACGCGGTCCTACGTCGCAGCCGCGATACGGCCCGGCAGGATTGAGACAATCCACGACATCACCTCGTCCTGGATGGCGCTCGGCCCAAATGTGGCCGTCGGTCGTCGCTCCAGAGG
>JBASAH010000165.1:0-3769 GCA_049650505.1 Xanthobacteraceae bacterium | reverse complement strand
GCCGCGAGCAGCAGCGTTACAACTAACAATGTGAACGCAGCCGCCATCAGCAACAGCGGCGCCAGGATCGCCGGATGAATGGTCGAGCCGCCGAGCCGAAATACCGAAGCGCCTTGGTGCAGCGTGTTCCACCAATCCACCGAGAATTTGACGATGGGCAGATCGATGGCGCCGACGATTGTTAGAATCGCCACGGCGCGCGCCGCGCGCGAGGCGTCTTCCACCGTGCGCCAAAGCGCAATGACGCCGAGATAAAGAAGAAACAGGATCAATTCCGAAGTCAGCCGCGCATCCCACACCCAGTAGGTTCCCCATTCCGGTCGTCCCCACAGCGAGCCGGTAACCAGGCAGAGGAGCGTGAAGGCGGCGCCGAGCGGAGCGGCCGCTTTGGCCGCAACATCGGCCAATGGATGGCGCCAGACCAGCGTGCCGAGCGCGGCGATCGTCATCAGCGCCCAGCACAACATGCCGAGCCAAGCCGACGGCACGTGCAGAAACATGATCTTGACGGTGGCGCCCTGCTGATAGTCGTCCGGCGCCAGCACGGCGCGATAGAGCGCGAAGGCGAACAGCAAGAGGGTCGCGCCGCCGAGCCATGGAATGGCGAGATTGGCCGCGCGCAAAAATCGCGACGGATTGGCGAGTTCGGCAACGCGCATCGGCAATCTCCCATTCAACATTCCGTTTGCACCGCGGCGCTATTCCATGTCCAGCCGCAAGGCTGCCGCGGCGGCAAACGGTCCAATTACGAGACTAGCCAAAGTCAACGCGCACAACACGGTGAACGGCGTTCCGAACGGCACCGGCCCGGCAACGGCGGCGTTGGCAGCGGCGACGCCGAAGATCAGGACCGGCACCGTCAATGGCAGAACGATAATCGCCAGCAGCAGTCCGCCACGCCGCAGCGTCACCGCGATGGCGGCGCCGATAAGACCAATGAAGGTGAGAGCGGGGGTGCCGACTAGAAGCGTGAGTACCAAACCCGCTTCGGCCGGCCCGTCGAGATCGAGTAACAAGGCGATCAGCGGCGCCGCGACGACCAATGGCAGCGCGGTCGTCAGCCAATGTGCGACACCTTTCGCCGCCACCACGAGTTCCAAGGGTGCGCGGCCGGTGAGGATGAGATCGAGCGAGCCGTCCTCATGGTCGCTGGCAAACAAGCGATCGAGCGCGAGCAGGCTCGCCAACAACGCCGCAAGCCAAAGGATCGCCGGTCCGATGCGCTTGAGAAGTGGGAGATCCGGCCCAACGGCGAACGGCGTTACCGAGACGACGACCAGAAAGAACAGCACGCCGATGAGCGCACCGCCGCCGACCCGAACGGCGATGCGCATATCGCGCAGGAGCAGAGCAGTAAGCGGGTTCATCGCAGACTCATCGCAGACTCATGGCGCGGCGGCAGCCGGCTGCTCCGTCGCGGCAACATCAGAGTGGACCTGGGAGCGAACGGGGCGGTCGAGCGACAATTCTTGGACGCTGCCGAGCCCGAGCGCGCTGTGCGTCGCCGCAAGAACAAGACCGCCCTCGTTGAGATGGCTGCGCATGAACTCGGCCACGCGCTGTTGGGCGGTGGCATCGAGCGTGCTGGTAGGCTCGTCGAGAAGCCAGATCGGCCGTTTGACCGCGACGAGCCGCGCGATCGACAGACGCCGGCGCTGGCCGGCCGATAGATAGCCGGCCGGCAAGGTCGCGATGGCGCCAAGGCCGACCGATTCGAGCGCGTCATGGACCTTGATCGTGCCGGCAGCAAAGAAGGCGACCCAAAATTGCAGGTTCTCCAGCACAGAGAGCGACGGCTTCACCGGGTCCTGATGGCCGAGATAATGCACTTGTTCGGCGATGCTAAGCTCGGGGTCGCTACCGTCGAGCCAAAGCCGGCCGCCGACCGGCCGGATCAATCCGGCGACGATCCGCAACAGTGAGGATTTTCCCGCGCCATTGCGGCCGGTGATGGCCAAAAGCTGCCCGGCTCCGACGTCAAAGCTGACGCCGGAAAATACGTCACGGCCGCCGCGACGGCAGGCCAAGTCGACCGCGGTTAAGCGCATCGCCGCAATCCCAAGTAGCAAAAAAAGCCGCCGAACGGCGCCGATCGCCCGTGCGGGTTTTGGCGGTATTTGGCCATGCGCCGCATCATATCCGACCATTCGTTGCTGAACTGGCACAAGGCGGCAAAAGTCCCTATAAGCCGCGAAGCCGGGCCGCGGCGCGATAATAACGCTGCCGCGCCGGGCGCCCTCCGCCCCTGCACGACGCGCAGGCGGAAATGAGGGTTTCTAGGCTCGTCTCGGTCTTAAATTACCTCTGCATTGCGTCCGCCGAAGCCAGCAGAATGGAAGAAGATCATGGATTTCGTCGATAGCTTCAAATGCCTCCGGCCGCTGAAGGTCGGCACCAAGACCTATGCCTATTTCAGCCTTCCGGCGGCCGAGAAAAACGGGCTGAAAGGAATTTCCCGACTGCCGTTCTCGCTCAAGGTGCTGCTGGAAAACCTGCTGCGTAACGAAGATGGCCGCACAGTGATCAAACAGGACATTCAGGCGGTCGCGCAATGGCTTAAGAATAGGACATCGGATCGCGAGATCGCGTTCCGCCCGGCGCGGGTCTTGATGCAGGACTTCACCGGCGTCCCCGCCGTGGTCGATCTCGCCGCCATGCGCGACGCCATGGAGCATCTTGGCGGCGATCCAACCAAGATCAATCCGCTGGTGCCGGTCGATCTCGTCATCGATCATTCGGTAGCAGTAAATTTCTTCGCTCAGCGCGACGCATTCAAGCGCAACGTCGAAGAAGAATACAAACAAAACCTCGAACGCTACCGTTTCCTCAAATGGGCGCAGCTGTCATTCGAGAATTTTCGCGTCGTGCCGCCAGGCACCGGGATCTGCCACCAGGTCAATCTTGAATATCTTGCGCAGACGGTTTGCAGCGACAAGGCTGCGGTCAAATTCTCTGACAAGTCCACCGCGAGCGAGCTTGCTTTCCCCGACACCGTGGTCGGCACGGATTCGCATACCACGATGGTCAATGGTCTCTCCGTGCTTGGCTGGGGTGTCGGCGGCATTGAGGCCGAAGCGGCGATGCTCGGCCAGCCCTACTCGATGCTGCTGCCGGAAGTGATCGGGGTGCGGCTTAACGGCAAGCTCAAGGAAGGCGTTACCGCGACCGATCTGGTTCTGACCGTAACGCAGATGCTGCGCCGGCGGGGCGTGGTTGGCAAATTCGTCGAATATTTCGGCCCCGGTCTCACCAATCTGACGATCGCCGACCGGGCCACGCTCGGCAATATGTCGCCGGAATACGGCGCGACCTGTGGCTTCTTTCCAATCGATGACGACACGCTTCGTTATTTGCGCGACACCGGCCGTCCCGCCGAGAGGATCGCGCTCGTTACCGCCTATGCCAAGGCGCAGGGCATGTATCGCACCAAGAATACCGCCGATCCGGTCTTCACCGATGTGCTCAAGCTCGAACTTTCCTCGGTCGAGCCGTCGCTTGCCGGCCCGAAGCGGCCGCAGGACCGCATTGCGCTCAAAGAAGTCAAAAGCGGTTTCGTGCAGGCCATGGACCGGGAATTCAACAAGGCCGGCGAGATCGACAAGCGCGTTCCGGTCGACGGCCGCAACCACACGCTCGGCCATGGTGACGTGGTGATCGCAGCAATCACCTCCTGCACCAACACCTCCAATCCGAGCGTGATGATCGCGGATGGCTTGCTGGCCAAGAAGGCGGTGGACAAGGGTCTCACCGTAAAGCCCTGGGTCAAAAC
>JBASAH010000164.1:0-4422 GCA_049650505.1 Xanthobacteraceae bacterium | reverse complement strand
CCGCAGGGGCGCCGGCCAGCCCGGCTCCCGCTGGCGCCGCACCCGCCCAATCGAATGGTGCGCCGGCCAACCATTAAGCCAGGCAAACCACGCCATTTTCGGCTGTTCGCAGCGGCAGTCCGTGCATGTATTTAATCGCGGTGCACAACTGCACGCTGGTGTCACAATACAAAAGGCACAATAATGTCGGTCAACACGCCATTGTTTTAGGGAGCATCTGGTGAACCGCCGATCCGTGCTGAAATCTGCACTACTCGCGATTGCCGCGCGGCGGCTGCCCTTGCCCAATTGGATCGGCGCCGCGCACGCCGAAACCTCGGACAAGAACTGGCGTCACGGCCTGTCATTATATGGCGATCTCAAATATCCGCCCGGCTTCAAGCAATTCGAATACGTCAATGCCCACGCGCCCAAGGGCGGCACCGCACGGCAGATCGCGATCGGGACTTTCGACAATTTCAACACGGCCGTAGCCGGCGTTAAAGGTTCGCTCGCCGCCGGCATTGACCTTGTTTATGAGACGCTGTCGGTTTCGGCGCTCGACGAAGTTTCCAGCGAATACTGCCTGGTGGCGGAGGCCGTGAGCTTTCTGCCCGATTTCTCATCGGTCTCCTACCGGCTGCGGCCGCACGCCAGATGGCATGACGGCAAGCCGGTCACGCCCGACGATGTGATTTTTTCTTTCGAGTCGCTGAAGAAATACAGCCCGCAGCTTTCCGCCTATTACCGTCACGTCGCCAAGGCGGAAAAGACGGGCGAGCGCGAGGTGACCTTCGTTTTCGATGCGCCGGGCAATCGCGAGCTGCCGCAGATCATCGGCCAGCTTACGGTCCTGCCGAAACATTGGTGGGAAGGCACCGACAAAAACGGCAAGCAGCGCAATATCGGCGAGACCACGCTGGAGCCGCCGCTCGGCAGCGGCCCCTATCGCATCAAGGATTTTTCAGCCGGCCGCACCATCGTCTATGAACGCGTGAAAGACCACTGGAGCCGCGAGCTAAACGTCAGTCTCGGAATTAACAATTTTGACGAACTGCAGTTCGTCTATTTCCGCGACACCACCGTCGCGTTGGAAGCCTTCAAGGCCGACAATGTTGACTGGCGCAACGAGAATAGCGCGAAGAATTGGGCCACCGCTTACGATTTTCCGGCGGTGTCCGACAAACGCGTTCTGCTCGAGGAATTCCCGATCCGCAATTCCGGCGTGATGCAGGCTTTCGCCTTTAACATCCGGCGGCCAAAATTCCAGGACCCGCGCGTGCGGCTAGCTTTCAATTCTGCGTTCGATTTCGAGGAAATGAACAAACAGATCTTCTACAATCAATATAAGCGCATCAACAGCTACTTCGAAGGCACCGAGCTTGCCTGCAGCGGGGTGCCAACGGGGCGCGAGCTTGAACTACTCGAAGCCGTTCGCGACAAAGTTCCGCCCGAACTTTTCAAGAAGCCGTACGCTAATCCGGTCAATGGCAATCCCGAGCAGATCCGCAGCAATCTACGCGAGGCAATCCGGCTGTTGAAGGAAGCTGGCTACGAAGTGCGGGATCAACAACTCGTCAATACCAAAACCGGCGAACCTTTTTCGGTCGAATTGCTTGCCGCCGATCCAAGCTTCGAGCGCGTGTTCTTGTTCTTCAAACCGTCGCTCGAGCGTTTGGGCATCACCGTCGCGGTGCGCACGGTCGACGAAGCGCAATACGAAAATCGGTTGCGCAATTGGGATTTCGACATCATCACATTCGCCTGGGGCGAATCGCTGACGCCTGGCAACGAGCAGCGCGGCTATTGGGGTTCGCAGGCGGCGGACCAACCCGGCTCGTTGAACATGATCGGCATCAAGAATCCAGCCATCGACGCCATGATCGAGCAGGTGATCTTCGCCAAGAACCGCGCCGATCTCGAAGCCGCGACCCACGCGCTCGATCGTATCCTGTTGTGGAACCACTACGTCGTGCCGCAATGGACTTACGGCAAAGTGCGCACCGCGCGCTGGGACCGCTTCGGCCATCCGGACCCGATGCCGAAATACGGCCGTGCCGCGTTCCCGACGGTGTGGTGGTGGGACACCGCGAAAGCGGCGAAGACGGCGGGCCAGTGATCGCAGCGCTCGGTCATCCGCAATCTTGAAATCAGCTTTTATGTTCATTCCCTCCCCTGAACGGGAAGGGAAAGGTCGTGTGCCTTTGATGACTAGAAAACCAACACGCCCCTCCCCGTCCCTCGCCCCCAAGAGGCAACGGCGCAGCCTATCGCGGCGGCGCCTTCTGATCGGCGGTGCTGGCGCGATCGGTGCGGCGAGCATCGCATCGAAGCATCGGCGCCTCATCTCGCAGGCTAGTGCTGCGGGCGGCGCCGCGGAGATGATCGAAACGCACGGCCTTTCCGCGTTCGGCGACCTCGCCTACCCGCCCGACTTCGCGCACTTGAACTATGTCAATCCGAACGCGCCAAAAGGTGGCGCGTTTTCACAGATCGGCCCCGATCGACTCTACAACCAGAATTTTCTCACCTTCAATTCGCTCAACACTTTCATTCTCAAGGGCGACGCGGCGCAAGGCATGGAGCTGACCTTCGCGGCGCTGATGGTCCGCTCCGGCGACGAGCCCGACGCGATGTACGGGCTTGCCGCGGAGAAAGTCTGCCGGTCGGCGGACGGATTGATTTATCAATTCTTCATCCGGGCGGGCGCCAAATTCCACGACGGCTCGCCATTGACCGCGCACGACGTGGCGTTCTCGCTCAATATTCTCAAAGAAAAGGGCCACCCGCTGATCAGCCAATCGATGCGCGATTTCGTCGGCGCCAAGGCGGATGACGATGCGCGCGTGACGGTGAGCTTTGCGCCCAAACGCGGCCGCGACGTGCCGCTACTAGTCGCCGGGCTGCCGATTTTTTCTCGGGCCTATTACACGGCGCGTCCGTTCGACGAATCGACCTTGGACATTCCGCTTGGCTCGGGGCCATACAAAGTCGGCCGCTTCGAGCCCGGCCGCTATATCGAATATCAGCGCGTCAAGGACTGGTGGGGCGCCGCTCTGCCGGTGGCGCGCGGGCAAAACAATTTCGATACGCTGCGGTATGAATATTATCGCGACCGCGACGTCGGCTTCGAAGGCTTTTCCGCGCAGTCCTATCTGTTCCGGGAAGAGTTCACCTCGCGCTTCTGGGCGACGCGCTATGAGTTCCCCGCGGTAAAAGACGGCCGCGTCCAGCGCGACGAAATACCTGACGATACGCCGTCGGGCGCGCAGGGCTGGTTCATCAACACGCGACGGCGCAAATTTGCCGATCCGCGGGTACGCGAGGCGTTCAACAACGCGTTCGATTTTGAATGGACCAACAAGACCGTCATGTACGGCTCCTATAAACGCACCATTTCGGTGTTTCAGAACTCCGACATGATGGCGAGCGGCATGCCGAGCGTGGACGAGGTGGCATTGCTTGAGCCGTTTCGCGCCCAATTGCCTGCCGAGGTATTCGGCGAGCCTTACACGCCGCCGGTCTCAGACGGTTCCGGCCAAGATCGCACGCTGTTGCGCAAAGCGGCGGCGCTTCTCGGCGACGCCGGCTATCCGATCCAGAACGGCAAGCGCGTGCTGCCGGATGGACAGCCGCTGATGATCGAATTTCTGATCGACGAGCCGTCATTCGAGCCGCATCACATGCCGTTCATCAGGAACCTTAAGGCGCTCGGCATTGACGCTACGCTGCGCATCGTCGATCCGGTGCAATATCGTGCCCGCCGCGACAATTTCGATTTCGACATCACCATTGACCGATTCAGCTTCTCATCGACACCCGGGGATTCGCTCCGTTCGTTTTTCTCCTCGCAGGCAGCGGGATTGAAAGGATCCAACAATCTCGCCGGCATTGCCGACCCTGCAGTCGATGCTTTGATTGAATCGATCATCGCCACGCAATCGCGCGCTGCCCTAGTCACGGCATGCCGCACGCTCGACCGCGTGATCCGCTCTGGCCGTTTCTGGATACCGAACTGGTACAAGGCGTCGCACTGGATCGCCTACTGGGACGTGTTCGGCCGCCCGCCCGCGCAGCCGCGTTATTTTCGCGCCATCCCGGAAACTTGGTGGTATGACTCCGCTAAAGGGGGGAAAATCAGGCTCAGGGGCTGAGTTTTGGCCCTGGTCCACGAGCGGCAGCGCCGTACTTGTCCCTGCCAATCATGCATTTATGCTGCAGCCTCGAGGAAACGCTTGCGCCGGTTAATGGGTTACCGTCGCGGTCCACGTTAAAGCCGCCAAGACCGCTAAGACTGAAGTCCGCAATGACGACACCGGGCCTATGACGCAGTCATGACCGCCTATATCGCCCGCCGTATTCTGTTCATGATCCCCACGATTTTCGGGATCATGCTGGTCTCGTTCGTCGTGGTTCAATTCGCGCCGGGCGGGCCGGTGGAGC
>JBASAH010000163.1:0-2011 GCA_049650505.1 Xanthobacteraceae bacterium | reverse complement strand
GCGATAAACATTTCGTCGTGGGCCGGATTGTAGACCAGGCCGGCGACGAGCGTGCCGTTGCGTTCGAGCGCGATCGCGATCGCGAAATGGGGAATGCCGTGCAGAAAGTTGGTCGTGCCGTCGAGGGGATCGACGATCCAGCGATGGGTTTTGTCGGTGCCGGGCTGAGCGCCGCCTTCTTCGCCAAGAAAACCGTAGTCCGGGCGCGCCTTGGCGAGCTCCTCGCGCAGAATGGCCTCGGCGCGGCGGTCGGCGGCGGTCACGAAATTGCGCGGTCCCTTGAGCGAAACCTGAAGCTGCTCGACCTCGCCGAGGTCGCGTTTGAGGCTGCGGGCGGCGCGGTGCGCCGCCTTGATCATGACGTTGAGGATCGCGGAATGCAGCATGGCGGCTTGTCGTAAGCTTTAAAGCGGCAAGGTCAAGCGCTGCCTGGTTTTTTCGTTATGTCACAGATCGGGGAGGGGACTCAGCTAAGCCACCAGGCGCCGAGCGCAATGTCAAAAGGGTCAGCGGAATTCCAGCGCGGCAATAGGTCCAGAGTGAAATGTGGATGCCCGCGGCGCGGGCGCGTTCGGCGACGATGAGGTTGGCGACGCAACTGTGTGTTACGGAACATAGTCGGTCAGTTTCGCATCAGTAATGCTTGCAATTCTTTCACATTGGTTTGCAATCGTTTCGCCGGAAAATCTTTTTGTCACAGAGTCGCCGATACGACGTCCGAAACGTTTCTTTTTTGATAGACTAAAAAACAAGCCAGCGGTTTCCGTCTGAATGCCGACATACACGTTCAAGCTGCGCGGCGACGCCGGCTGGGTCGCCGATAACGTCGGCACCGCTTTGGCGGATAACGCCAGCGCCTATCGTCACGCGTGCTGCGTGGCGCGCGAACTCATGCGCTGTCGCGAATCACAAACGCGCTATTGGCTTCTTGAAGTCTATCAGGACGGCCAAAGGCCGTTATTTGATATCCTGTTCGCAAGAGTTGATCCGACGCTCGATCATCTTCGGCGCGAGTCCAGGGCGTTGGTCGAAAGCGCGAGTGAGAAAAAGCGTGCACTTAAGGATGTCATCCATGAAACCCGTCAGATCGTGCGCGAATCGCAAGCGCTTCTGGCGCGTTCCAGCGGCCGGCCCCATCTGATAAGCGACAATGGCGAAATTACAATTCGCAATTTCGCTTAACCGCAAAGCACGGTGTGTTTAACCGGCGGTGAAACGATCTGGAATATCGTCCGCTACACCCGCGCCGGCCAGTGCCGATCGCGGAACCACGAGCGGTGGTCCGTCATTTTCGCGCGCTGCGCCGGGGGCGCATGGCGCCGGCAGGTTGAGGCTTCGTCGCCATTCTCCGGCGCGCCCCAGCGTATCTCGACGCAGTCGTTCGGGTTGTATGCCATTTCGAGATGGCCGGCGCGGTCGATCACCTCCTTGAGCGAAAGAGTCCACGGCGAGCCGTCGCTGCGCGTATATGAAAACTTGCGCGTCGCGAGCTCCGAGGCGAGCACGCTCTGCAACTCGGCCTTCACCTCGGCGAGGCTCTTGTCCTTGGGCATGGCGTAACGTCCAGGCTGTCGCGCCACTCGATCCGGATACCCGCGCACAACGTCGATCGCGATTAACAGACGAAAATCACGTGCCGGAGTAGAGAAATCCTCCCACGCGCCGGTCGTCGCGAAGATCGCGGGCCCGTCCGGCATGGCGATCTCGCCGTGACCGCCCTGGTATTTGCGCCCGTTTTCGACCGAGGTGACGCGGGTGTTCACCTGCTCTTCGAGCGCCGTGATCGCTTCTTTCATCGCCCGCAACGGGTCGAGCGGCGCGGGCGACATCGCCTCATCCATCCGATCGTAGAAATCTTCGACCCCGAGCTGCGATTGTTCGGGCGAAAAATCGCCGTAGTCTGAATTTTTTGCGATTTGGGCGTTGGTTAGTCGCCGCAAGGCGCCGTTTTCCCCGCGCACGATCGGCCGGAAGTGCTTGAACCCCGCGCTTCCAAACGAAGGCTCATGCG
>JBASAH010000162.1:0-12341 GCA_049650505.1 Xanthobacteraceae bacterium | reverse complement strand
CACCCGCCGCGCTGCGCGCGTCGACCTCCCTCCTCCAGGGGGAGGTTATTTTTTCCAGAATGCTTTCGCGGAGACGAGCGGTCGGTAATAGAAATTCTTCCGGCGGCAGCACGATAAAAATCTGACCTTCGGCGGCGTTAAGAATCTCCGCGAAGCTCAGATGACACTCGCTTTTCTTAGCTTTGAGATTGCCGGCGGTGATCAGGCGGCAGAGCCGGCCATAGGCGGTGCGATCGGTCGGATAGGCCAGCACTTCGAAGTCATCGGTGGTCACCAGGCGCGTGCCGACTAAGAGTTTTATTTTTCGCTTTTTCGCTTCGTCATAGGCGCGGACCACGCCGGCAAAAGAATTGCGGTCGGCGATGCCAATCGCGGTCAGTCCGAGATCATCGGCGCGGGCTACCATTTCCCGCGGATGCGAGGCGCCGCGAAGGAAGGAAAAATTAGTTGTTACAGCGAGCTCGGCATACGCGCTCATTTACATTCTCACGCGAACAAACTCAGGCAAACAACAAACTCAGGCAAACAAGCCATCTCAAGCAAACAAGCCATGCACGAACCAGCGTGCCATTGCGGTTTCGCGGCCGTAAAGGCCTTCACGGTAGAGCCAGAAGCGATGGCCTTCGCCGTCCTCGACGAAATAGTAATCGCGGGTGAGGCCCCCTTCCTTTCCTTCCCCCGCTTGCGGGGGAGGGAAAGGTGGGGGATTGCGCCACCATTCCTCGGCGATCCGTTCCGGACCTTGCGCGCCGGCGATGTCGTAAGTCACCCCGCGCCAGCGCAAACGCCGCGGCGGTCCTTCAGGGACGAGCGCGGTGACTTCGGCCGGTTCGGCTTGCGGCAAAAGCAACAGCGGACGCGTTTTGTCGTCCGCAAGCGGCCAGTAGCTGTCTTCTGAACGGGGAGGGGCGGATTGAAATGTTTCGCCATTGACCTCAGTCAGCTTTTCCGCGCGTTCGGGAATATGACTGGGGACGGCTTCGAACTGCCGCACACGATTGGAACCGAGCCGCTGTCGCAGCGCGTCGATCAAAGCCGCAACGTCATCGTCATTCTCAGCTGTCGCGCGCAGCTGAAGGTGACGATCGATATTTGAGTCAATCTGCCGCGCCGGCATCGGCGCGACGCGCGTGACGGCAAGGCCGATTGCCTCGAAGCCGAAGCCGGCATCCTGCATTGCCGCCAGCGCATCAAGCTTGAGATCGATCAGCCGCGCCACATGCGCCACACTGCGCGTCGGCGCGGTCAGTCCGATATCGATCGTCTCGACCGCGCCATCGAGTCCATAGAGGCTTAATCTCAGCGCGCGTGCTCCGACCTGATCGCGCACGAGCACATGCACCAGGTTTTGCATTAAACGGCAGGCGCGAGTGACGATTGCCTGCTGGCTGATGATCGGTTCGAGCAAATAATTCAGGCTGTGATAGACCGGCGGCGCCGTCACCGGCATGAGTGGCTCGTCGATACGGCCGAGCGCTTGATCGAGCCGCCGCAGCAGTTCGTCGGCAAAGCGTGCCGCCAAAGGTGCGCGTGGCTTATCCATCAGCGTAGCCACGGATTTGAAGCCGAGCCGGCGCAGCAATGCGCGGCTTTCGCCCGAGAGCCGCAAGGCTTCGATCGGCATTGCAGCGAGCGCGGCGGCTTCGTTGCCTGAGGGCAAGATGGATTGGGATGCGGCATTAAAGTGTGACAAGGCCCAGGCCATGCCGGGGGTAGCGGCGATAGCAAGCCGTGCCGGCAATCCGAAGCGATTAAGCCGGCCGGCAAGATCGGCGAGGAGGCTTTCCTCGCCGCCGAACAGATGCGCGGCGCCTTCGATGTCGAGAAAAAAACCGTCGGCGCCATTCTCCTCGTTCCAAGGACCCCGGCACCATGGCGAGGCGGTCGGGGTGTAGCGTGTCGCCCATAAAGTAAGGCGGCGCAGCGCGGCATCGTCGGCGCCGTTGTCGGCAGCGCGCACTTGCAGACTATCCGCTTTGACACGTGCATCGGCCAGCGGATCGCCAATCGCAATTCCGGCATTCTCCGCCGCCTCATTCATGGCGGCGATGCGCAGACCTCCGGTTGCGGCAATGGCAAGGACAAGCGGCCGATCAGGATCGATTGGCTTGCCGACGGGACTGATCGCCTGCACCGCGAGAAAGCGATAGATCGGCCAGCGCGGCAACCAGACTGAAACGATGCGTGACATGATCGTACTCCACTACCCATTCACCCGGCCGTCCGTTGCGGCAGCGTTCAAGCTGCACTTGCCATCGCGCACGCGTGTAACTGCCGAAACGGTCGCGCGCGCCGGCCGCCGCATCGATCCGCCAGCGCGTGGCCGCGGCGCTTGATTCCAGCGTTTGCGAAGGACGCAGCAGCAACAACGGCAAGGCGGCCTCGGCGGCGGCGAGATGCAGTTTCTGGCTGGTCTTGAGATCGAGCCTATCGATCATTCCGGCGACGGCTTGCGGCGCTGCTGAGCGCAACGCTTCCAGGAGCGCCCATAGCGAGTCTTGCCAATGCGCCGTCTCGACCAGGATGGCGCGGCGCGGATTTAGACCGAGACTATTGAGACCATGTCCGAACAGGCGGCCGCATTGGCGCAGGGCATGGGCTGGCATGACAAAAACGATTCGCCGCTCGGTCCCATAGGGGGGGCCATTTGGGAAACCATTTTGAAAACCATGGGGGAGACAGTGAGCATCCGTGCGCTCGCCATCCGCCAAGCCGGCTCCATAAGACGAAGATAATTGGGCCAATATGGCCACCACAAAACCGAACGCGGCCGGCCGTGCCGCCTGCGTTGTCGGAACGATCTCATGGAGTGCGCCGCAGGTTAGGCCGCCATTCGGCAGATGCGAATCGAATGCCGCTAGGCCGAAAGGCAGCGTCGCATTCACGTCCTCACGCCAGCCTGCCTGGCGTGCCAGCCCGCGCAATCGGCTCAAAACGGCAGCCCGGTCTGGTATCAGGGACAGAGACGGAAATGATGTACGCACAAGCATTTAACATCCTTCCCGGTCTGGAATAACCAGCCTTATTCCGGGTATGTTCTTAAACCTAATACTAGAACAAATAGAGAACAAAGCAAGGGCAAATACGATCCCTGGCCAAAACACCGCAGCGTCTTCCGAGGCCGCCTGCGCAGCATTTTCTGCGGCTTTTTGCATAGCCTCGTTGGGGACGGCGGCGCGTTTGCTTTTCGCAACTGACGCCCTAGAGTCCCGCGCGTGAAAATCGTCTTCGCCAATTGGCCGGCCCTGCGCACCGGCAACCGCACACCATAAATTCTCATTGGCGACCGGCAGCCGACCAGAATTGACCGCGTAAAATTCACCCAGCTAAAAGACGGTGCCATGCCCGAAGCGGATCAAGAAGGCCAACGCTACGCCCCCGACCAGCCCCAAGCGACGCCGGGCTTTTATCTGAAAGGTTCGCATCAGCTCGATTGGGGAATGAAGAATCGGCTGGCGCGGGTGTTCGATCCCGCTTCCGGACGCACCGTGATGCTTGCCGTCGACCACGGTTATTTCCAAGGCCCGACCACCGGTCTCGAACGCATCGATCTTTCGATCGTGCCGCTGTTGCCGTCCTGCGACGCCCTATTCTGCACGCGCGGCATATTGCGTTCGGTGATCCCGGCGCAGTGCCAGAAGCCAATGGTGCTGCGTGCGAGCGGCGGGCCTAGCATTCTTCGCGATGAACTTTCAGATGAGCAGATCGCGATGGATATGGACGATGCGGTGCGTTTGAACGCGGCCGGCGTCGGCATCCAGGTGTTCATCGGCGGCGAGCATGAGACGCGCTCGGTGCACAACATGACGCGGTTGGTCGATGCCGGTCTGCGCGCCGGGGTCCCGGTCATGGGCATCACCGCCGTTGGCAAGGCCATGGTGCGCGATGCCAAATATTTCCGGTTGGCCTGCCGGATCATCGCCGAACTCGGCGCGCAATATGTCAAAACCTATTTCGTCGAAGATGGCTTTGAGACGGTTACCGCATCCTGTCCGGTGCCGATCGTGATGGCCGGCGGCAAAAAGCTTGCCGAGCTCGATGCGCTGACGATGGCCTACAATGCGGTGCAGCAGGGCGCCGCCGGCGTCGATATGGGCCGCAACATTTTCCAGTCCGAGGCGCCGCAGGCGATGATCGCGGCGGTGGCCGCCGTCGTGCACAAGAACATGAAGCCGAAAGAGGCGTTCGATCTGTTCAATACGCTCAAACGGCGCGCGGCCAGCGTCAGCGAAGTCGTGCGGGTCGCCAATCGGGAATAGCCCTGAGCGTTTATCAGCGCTCCTTTCGGCGATAAAAATCCACGGTCAATATCGTTTTTTCGAGCGGCACGCCGGTCAGCGTAAAACATCGCATAGGACAGCGGCGGATGGATGTCATCGGTTGCGGGGAAGCCGGCGACAAACGCACGGACAGCGTCCAGCTCGATCTTGGAAAGGGTGGCAATTTCATCGTCAAATGGAAATCGCCAGATTCGACCGGCCATGACGCTGACGGAAACGAACAAAACAGTGTCGCGGCCAGATCGAGGGCGTAGGCGCGTGCGCTGGCGAAATAGGCTTTTGGCGCCTTAGGCGCGGTATCCGGTTGGTTCATTCGCCGAATGCTCGCCCCGTCAGCCGAGTATGTTGGCAACACATTAGTCGCGCAACGGGCAAGAACGCTGCCGGATACTGATTGGTTTGGCGGGCAATCAGCCGCCCGGAATGAAGGCGGCCACCACGGTCAGCGAAGTGGTACGAACGGCAAATACCGGATAGGGGCTGCCGGTTCGCGGCTGACACGGATCGTGCGCGCCGAGCCAAAACCGAACATCAACCACCCGACCAGACCAGCGGTGATTGCGCCGGCGAGCGTAACCAGAATCGAGGTTGTCGACGAGGAGACACGGCTTGCTGGCGTCATTTCCTGACGCGGTGGTGGGGCGTCTGGTGTCTGACTTGGCGCCTGATTTGAGGTCTGACTTGGCGCCCGACTTGGCATTTGGCTTAGCGTTTCGCTTGGCGCCTGATTCGAGGTCTGGCTTGCTGCCGGCGCTTCGAAGCGCTCCGTCTGTACCAGCTTGCTTGCTGTCGGCCGCATATCGATGGCAGCGGAATCCTTGCGTTCGTCCGTCGCGACGGTTTTTGTTTTTGCCGTGGGCGCGGTCACGGTACTCGTCGCGGGCACGGCGTTTGAAGCGATGTCCTCGGTTGTGAACTGTAGTGCAGTTTGCGGCGTGCTTGTCTCTTCTGCTGCAGCAGGTTGGGCGCTCGGCCAGGTGATGGGTAAATTTGTGACGCGTGAATTTGCGATGCGTGAATTTGCGATATGTGAATTCAGATTTTTTGCGACACGTCGCGGGACTTCTGCCGTGCCGCGACAATCGATCGCCGTTTGGCAGGCTTGCGCGCAACTTTTGTTGTCGCGTTGTGCTGAGATTTGGCGGGGCCGGTTTTGGCGGGCGCGAGCTTGTGATGCTCATGCGGCGGTCGTAATCCAGCAAGAGGTTTGCCAGATTGATCAGTGACGCTCTGTGCGATCGCAGCACCGGCAATCAGTAAAAGCGGTGATGCCAATGCCGCGACACAAATAGTTCGAAAGTCCGACACAATATCCTCCGCCGATTGCAGAGGTGGCCGCCATGCTTCGCGCGGTATCGATAATTGTAACGCGAAAATCATATTAAAATCATGCGCGGCGTGGCCCATAGGGCACAGGCAGCGTGACCGCGTGGTGGCGGAATTGCGGTTTTTTGGCCCAAAGTGCGGACAAAAATCGGCGGCGTTAACGTAAATTTCAATCGCGCCGTGGCGCGGGCTCTTAAATGAAACGCTGGTCAGCCGACTTCAGTGATTGCTTCGGGAAAGCGGTGCAGGCGCTCGCCCGGCCCGTTCGGTCCGATCAGATAATTGTCGCACACCCAGGACAAGACGCGGCCGCGAATATAAGTCGGGTGCACGACGATATTCATGTCGCTTTCGATGCGCATCGGCTCGTCCTGGCGGATCAGCGGCCGCTCGACGAGATCGTACCCCTGGCCGTGACAGTGCAGCCGCTTTTCTTCTGGGCGCCCGTTCTTGCGCATGAACGCGTTATATTCCTCGAAAATGTCTTTGCAGGGCGCGCCTGGCTTGAGCAGCGCTAAGTTGAATTTGCGCGCTTCCAGCGCGAAAGCGAATTCATCCTTGAGTTCGGCTGACGCCTTGCCGACAACGCAAGAACGGCCGAGCTCGGTATACATACCGCCCGGACCCGAATCTTCCACCAGGAGCGCGACCGTGTCGCCTTCCTGGATGACGCGGTTCTGGTAATGGCGTTGGCTGAATTGCACGGGTTTGTCGGGGGGCATCGACGCGCAAAGATAGATACCGTTTTCGCTGCCGTGGCGCTGGCTGTAGCATTGCGCGATCGCAGCGACGTCGCGGTCGCGCAGTCCGGGCTCGATAGCGGCGAACGCCGCGCGCATCGCGCCGTCTTGCATGGCGGCAGCACGGCGGATGAGGTCCTGCTCTTCGGGGCTTTTGATCGCCTTAATCTTATCGACGAGGTCGGCGGCCTCGACAAAGCGCGAGTTGGAAAGACGGTTTTTCTGGAGATAATCGGCCAACGCGAATGACATCTGCGCAATACCGACGAGGCCGATGGTGCCGCCGGCATAAGGCGCGAGCGCTTTCGCCGCAAGCTCCGGATCGTAGCTCGCGGTGTAATTACAGGAAGTAAAACTCGGCGTGGTAAGCCATTGCTTGACGCCGCGCCGCACGCCGTCGCCGTTCGAAGCAGGATTGCTGACACCGCCGAACGGGCCTTGACTCACCAAGGTCATCAGGTCGTCGCGCGGAAACACCGCCGTCAGCGGATAGCCATTAGTCGCCGGCAGATCCGTGAAATATTTGACGTAGCCGCCCATATGATCGTTGTTGTTCTGCATCAGCAGAACGTCGATTTGCTCGCGCTCCATCGCGGCGCGCACCGCCGCCCAGCGCCGTTGCAGTTCGGCGGTCGAGATCGGCGCCTGCAATCGTTCCGAAAGCTGCTCCATTGCAATGCTCCAAGGCATATCCCGCTCATTCCTGCGGTCCCCACTTTTGCGGCGACGAGCGGCCGATAAATCCTAATGCGCCACGACGTTGATCATGCCGTTGAAATCGCTGTTAAGAAAGCACTCCATATTGGTTTCGACTGTCGGCAAAGCATAGTCGATATAAACGTCGCAGAACCCGCCCTGATGCGTGGTGATGATGACATTAGGCATCGACCAGAATGGATGATCGACCGGCAATGGCTCCTGGCTGAATACGTCAAGCGCCGCGCCGGCGAGGCGTTTGTCGTTAAGCGCCTCGATCAGCGCTGGCTCGTCGACCACGCCGCCGCGCGCGAGATTGATCAGATAACTGGTCGGCTTCATCGCCGCGAATATCTGGGTATCGATGCTGTTGCGGGTGGCCGCGGTGAGCGGTGTCAGCAAGACCAGAAAATCGAAATCGCCGACCACCTGCGCGAGCTCTTCGCGCCGATGCATGCGGTCGAAACCGGCAATGTTGCGGGGCGCGGAGGTAACGCCGACGACGCGCATGCCAAATGCTTTGCATTTCGGCGCCAAAGCCTCGGCGATTTGCCCGATCCCGAATATGCCGACGGTCTTGTCGTGCAAGAGCTGCGCCGGGAAACGCCGCCATTGCCGCTCGTCCTGGGCGCGGATGGCACGCGGCAGGCCGCGCGCCAGGGCCAGCATGGCCGCGAGCGCCGCCTCGGAAACGGGCGCGCCATGAATGCCGCGCACATTGGTGACGATCACATCTTTGCGCAGCGCAGCCTGGTCGATCAGGTTATCGACGCCGGTTCCAAGCGCCTGAATCCATTTGAGCCGTTTGGCGGATTCCAGCACATGGCTGGACAGCATGGGCGCGAAGGTGACGAGCGCGTCGGCCGCCGCGATATACGGTCCGGTCTTAGAGTGATGATCGACAAGCTCGATCGTGATTTCGGGAAAGCGTCTGCGCAAGCGGTCGCGATATTGGCTGCGCACCGGTTCCGGCAAGGTCAAGAGAATGAGAACATTGGCCATGCGGGAAATTTCCGGGGCTCCGCGGTTGCCAGCTTGCGAAAGGCTTATATCTTCCTGCATGACCGGCTGCCAATTGCGGAATGTGCACGAAATTCATCTCGCGCGCTGCGCCGGTCTCGGCTAAGCTAAATCCTATTGTTGTTGGGGCAGGAGCAAACGATGGCCATCGATTTTTCGAGCGTGAACTGGCTTTACGTGGCGATAATGGCAGTCTTTGCTTTCGTCGCGGCCTTACTGGGCGGCCTGATTTCGTTTCGTAACCGGGTCGGCGGAGCGCTGCTCGCGGCGATCCTATTCGCCGCGATGTACGTGGCCTGGAATTATTATCCGCATCCACAGATCCAACTGCCGATTGTCGGCGCATATTCCTATCCGTCCGGCGGTTGACCTTTTCGTCCGTACCATTATGCGTAGCCCTGCTATCGCTGTAACGGGGGCATCGCTGCAAATGGAGCGGACATGAATAAGGTCTATGCGGACGCGCGGTCCGCGTTGGCCGGATTGCTCAAGGACGGCATGATGATCATGGCCGGCGGTTTCGGCCTGTGCGGCATTCCGGAAACTTTAATCCTGGCGATCCGTGATTCGGGGGTTAAGAACCTGACGGTGGTCTCGAACAATTGCGGGACCGACGGCAAAGGGCTCGGCATTCTGCTGGACACTCGGCAGATTAAGAAGATGATCTCCTCTTATGTGGGGGAGAACAAAACCTTCATGCAGCAATATCTCGCAGGCGAGCTCGAGATCGAATTCAATCCGCAAGGTACGCTGGCGGAACGGATTCGCGCCGGCGGCGCCGGCATTCCCGCATTCTTCACCAGGACGGGGGTCGGCACGCAGATCGCCGAAGGCAAGGAGACCCACGATTTCGATGGTCATCGCTATGTCATGGAGCGCGGCCTGGTCGCCGATCTTGCGATCGTTCACGCTTATCGCGCCGATAGCGAGGGCAATCTCGTTTACCGCAAGTCCGCGCGGAATTTTAATCCCCCCATGGCGACGGCGGCCAAGGTGACGGTGGCCGAAGTCGAGCAACTGGTGAAGCCTGGCGACATCAATCCCGATCACATCGTTACGCCGGGAATTTACGTCCAACGCATCGTGCACGTGCCGAATGCGCCTAAACACATCGAGCAGCGCACCGTGCGCAAGCGGCAGAGCGCCGACGCGCCGGCCGGCACCGGCGTGGAAGTCTAAAGAGGAAGAGGAGTCGAAATCGCATGCCTTGGACCCGCGAGCAGATGGCGGCGCGCGCCGCTAAGGAGTTGCAAGACGGATTTTACGTCAATCTCGGCATCGGAATTCCGACGCTAGTGTCGAATTACATTCCGCCTGGAATAAGCGTCCAGCTGCAGTCCGAGAACGGCATGCTCGGCACGGGACCGTTCCCGTTCGAGGGCGACGAGGACGCCGACCTCATCAATGCCGGCAAGCAGACCGTCACCGAGCTGCCGACGACGAGCTATTTCAATTCGGCGGATTCCTTCGCCATGATCCGCGGCGGCCATATCGATATCGCCATTCTTGGCGCCATGCAGGTCGCGGAAAACGGCGACCTCGCCAATTGGATGATCCCGGGCAAGATGGTCAAAGGCATGGGCGGCGCCATGGATCTGGTCGGCGGCGTCAAGAAAGTCGTCGTGGTGATGGAGCACTCGGCCAAGGACGACTCCAAGCTGAAGCATCGCTGCACCCTGCCGCTCACCGGCGCCGGCGTGGTCGACATGGTGATCACCGACCTCGGCGTGTTTGCGCTCGGTCGGAACGGCGGCGGATTGACGCTCATTGAGCTCGCGCCCGATGTGAGCCTCGACGAGATCAGGGGCAAAACCGAGGCGAGTTTCAAGGTCGTCAACACGCTCAAGCAGTAGCGCGAGCGATAGACTTTTTGCCGCTCACTCACCGCTGATGACGAGGCCAATGGTGTTGGCTTTAATGCCACTGATTTGGACGACGAACGGCGCGGCGGCGAGGTCGAACTTCACGCTTTTGCGCACGCCGTCGCAGCCCCTGACGCCGGTCGAGGTGATCGATTGCACCCTGCGGCCGTCCTGCACGATGTCGATCCAGCCTTCGGACGACAGCGTGATCTTGTAGGTGGCGGCTTTGGCCGGCGCCGGCGATTGAATGAAGCCGGCGAAACTCTCGTTCGATTTCGGCGCGCGCTCCGGCGCCATAGGAAGCTTGGCCTCGGCAAGCGGCACAAGCGCAACAATGGTTGCAAACGGCAGCCGCCAATTTATCCAGCTCCCGGAAGCGACTTTCGGCAGGTCGGTGCCGGTTAGCGCCGCGCGCTCCTTGTCGAGCGGCCATTTGAACTTGTCGCAGCCGACCGGTTCCTGCGCCAGCGCCGGTATCGCGGTCACGCAGACGGCAAGGACGATGGAGGAGAGTCTCACGGCGCGTTCCTAATCGATTGCTACCATGACGTCGGAGGCCTTGATGACGGCGCTGGCCGTGGCGCCGGATTTGAGCCCCAATTCCTCGACGGCTTCGTTGGTGATCGAAGCAGTGATGATCTGACCCGGCGCGATTTCGAGACGCACATGGGCGGTGGTCGCGCCTTTCTTCACCTCGATGATCCTGCCGGTGGGCTTGTTGCGCGCGCTGATTTTTCATAGCGAGGTCTCTATCCAATGCAATGTGCGGTATCGGGACGTCGCACGGGGCCCTTAGGTGCGTGCGGTATAGCACATGAAGCTATAGTCATAGAGTTGCCATGCAATCGCACGGGTCAGCAATTCTTACCGCACAAATGACAGCGGCTCACTTTGCCGTTATTGCTTCATCGGTTTGAGCCGGGAAACGCCGCGAGCCGCGGGGTTTGATCGTTCATGAATGACTCACGCAGCGGCACCGCCGCAAGCTCTGGAGAGGCGATTGCGGCCGACGATGCACTTGCGCAATTAGCCTCGTCCACGGCGCCGGCGCAGTCTGCCGATCCGCTGGCCTTGAGCCATCGTGAGAAGCGGCTCATCGCGATCAGCATGATGCTGCCAGTGTTCCTCGGCTCGGTCGACCAGTCGGTGCTGGCGAGCGCGCTGCCGACGATCGGGCGCGACCTTGGCCAGGTGCACAATCTGCCGTGGCTGATCACGGCTTTTCTGATCGCGTCGACCGCGCTCACCCCGCTCTATGGCAAGTTCGCCGATATCCACGGGCGGCGCGCCGCCATGCTGATCGGGCTCGCCGTCTACATGATCGGCTCGCTCCTCTGCGCGGCCTCGCCGAACATGCTGACACTCATTGGCGGCCGCGTCGTACAGGGCTGCGGCGCCGGTGGCTTGGTCGTCACCGCCAATATGATCTTGGGCGACATCGCGGCGCCGAAAGAGCGCGGCCGTTACTACACCTATTTCTCGCTCGCGTTCATGACTGCGGGCGGCAGCGGCCCGGCGCTCGGCGGCTGGATTGCGGAGCACCTGCATTGGCAAATGATCTTTTTGTGGAATTTTCCGTTATGCGCGGTCGCCGTTGCGATTGCGCTCACCGTGCTGCGCCGCTTGCCGCGGCGGGAGCGGCGGCATCGGCTCGACATCATGGGCGCCGTCCTGGTGATCGCGGCGAGTTCGTCGTTCATGCTGGCGCTTAATCTGGGCGGCGTACGCTATCCGTGGCTGTCATTGCCGATCGCCGGCTTGCTCGCCTGTGCGCTGGTCCTGGGTGCTGGCTTTGTCGTGCGGCTGCGCACCGCGATCGAGCCGCTGATCCCGATCGCGATCCTTTCCGATCGGGCCGCGCGCCTTGCCATCGCCGCACATTCGTTCGGCTGGGGCGCGATCATCGCGCTTAACGTATTTCTGCCGATCTATTTGCAAAGCGCGCTGGGCTGGTCGCCGACCTCGGCCGGATTGAGCCTGGTGATCCTGATGCTGACGCTCAATTCAACCGCGGGTTTGTCGAGCCAGCTGCTCGGTCGGGTGCGCCGCTACAAGCTCTTGCCGCTGTGTTTCTTGGTTGTCGGGGTCGGCGCAGTCGTGGCGCTGGCGCTTTCGGCGGACAGCATGACCTCGCTCAACTTAGAAATCATCCTACTTTTGATCGGCATCGGCTTCGGACCGACCGCGCCATTGACGCAGGTCGCGCTGCAGAACACCGTGTCTGTGCGCGATCTCGGCGCCGCGCTCGGCACCATGAATTTTGTCCGCACGCTTGTCGCCACGATCATGATCGCGGCATTTGCTGCGATCGTGCTGGCCCAAGTGCCGCTTGGTGCGCCGCGCGGCACGCTGACGCAAAGCTTTCTCGGCAGCGCGTCGTTGACGGCTTTCAGCACCGTCTTCCTCGCCATTG
Organism: Xanthobacteraceae bacterium; assembly: GCA_049650505.1. Classification (GTDB taxonomy): domain Bacteria; phylum Pseudomonadota; class Alphaproteobacteria; order Rhizobiales; family Xanthobacteraceae; genus BOG-931. Next base: position 4 of record JBASAH010000162.1, on the reverse strand, counting down.
CCGG
>JBASAH010000161.1:0-9648 GCA_049650505.1 Xanthobacteraceae bacterium | reverse complement strand
ATGCCAAGCGGGCGTCCGAGCCGCACTGGGCGCCCGAGCAGCCGCGCCGCCAGTTCCGGCAGTCCGTTAAGCTGACTGGCGCCGCCACTAAGGACCACATGGCCGCGCCGATCGCCCCCGATCGGGGACGCGGCCAAACGGTCACGCACCATTTCAAGGATTTCCTCGACGCGCGGCTTGATGATCGCCACCAGCGTTGCGCGCGAGACGAATTGTGCCTGTTCGCGCTCATGCTCGTTCAGCGGCGGGACCGTGATCATGTCACGTTCATCCGATCCTCCGCTAAGTACAGTGCCATAAAGCGTTTTGATTCGCTCGGCATCGGCGATTCGGGCATTGAGCCCGCGCGCCAGGTCCATGGTGACGTGATGGCCGCCGAGCGCGAAACCGTCGATGTGAACGAGGCGTCCGCCCTGAAACACCGCCATCGTGGTGGTGCCGGCGCCCATGTCGACGACGGTAGCGCCCAGATCGGCCTCGTCATCGGCGAGAACGGCAAGGCCGGCGACGTAGGGTGACGCTGCCATTGCTTCGACCTCGAGGTGACAGCGCTCCACGGCGAGAATCAAATTGCGGGCGGCGGCGATCTCGGTGGTGGCCACGTGCATATCGACGCCGAACTGCGTACCGACCATGCCGCGCGGATCGCGTATGCCGCTCACGCCGTCGATCGAATAGCCGACCGGAAGCGAATGCAGCACCGCGCGACCGTCCCGCAGCGAATGGTGGCTGCCGGCGACCAAAACGCGCGCAATGTCGCTCTCCGATACGGCGGAGCCTATGATTTTAACCTCGGCCGCGAACAATTCGCTTGCCAGCCGTCCGCAGGATATCGACAGCACGACTGACTCGATCTCGACCGAAGCCATCCGCTCGGCCGCGTCGACGGCTTGGCGGATCGACTCCTCGGCTTGCGCCAGATTGACGACGCTGCCCCCCTTGGTGCCGCGTGCGACCGTGTGGCCAAAACCAACGACATCGATGGCATGACTGCGGCGGGTCAGAACCTGCTGCGGTCCGCGCGGGCGCAGCCGCCCGATCAGGCAAACGACCTTGCTCGATCCGACATCGAGCGCGGCGATGACGACGCTGCGACGCGGCGAGATCGGTTTCATCTTCGGCGTGACGCCGTGACCGAGCGTGTTCATGCGTCGCCGCCTTTTTTCTTTTTTGTATTGGCCTTGAGCGCTTCGTCGCGCGCCTGTGCCGCAGCATCGGATAAGCGCACCGTGATTCGGTCAGGCAGGCGTAGATCGACGGTCGTGATGTCGCGTGACAGCAGCTTTTTTTCGCGGTCGAGCGCCACCAGCCGATCGAGAGCGGATTGCGGGTCGGTTTCCGGCAGCCGGACATCCATGCCGTTCGTCAGGCGTAAGTTCCAGCGCCGGTCGGCCACCAGGACGGAGGCGCGCAGCGCGGACCGAATTTCGGGATAGCGATCGATCAGCCCGATAAAATCTTTGGCTTGCCGCTCGGCGCCCCGGCCGACCACAAGCGGCAGGCCGCGGTAACGGGGCTCCATGAAAGGCTGCAGAACGGTGCCGTCGTCGGCGATGACGTTGACCCGGCCATTCCTCTGCCAGAGCGCGAACGCCCGGCGCTCGGTGATCGCGATCTGCAGGCGATCCGGATAGAGCTTGAGCACCGCGGCATCGGCAATCCACGGATTGGCCAAAAGCTGCGCGCGCGCAGCTTCGGCGTCAAAGAACAACAACGAAGACCGGCCAGTCACACCGGCAATGGCAATCGCCTGTTCGCGGCTGACTTGGCTAGCGCCGCTCACCGACACTGCGGTGATGGCAAAGCCGACTGCATTTGCAGCGCGATCGCGCGCATCCTTGAGCCAATCGGCAACCGCGGCGACGTGACCGCCGACGATCGCGCCATAGCCAAGCGTGGCTGTAAGCAGCAGGACCGATCCGCCGACACCCACGCCGGCAGGGATACGTGTCAGTCGCGCGGCCCAACGGCGGGCGCCGCGGCTTGCAAAGAAAGGGAAAATGCGATGAGCGCTGTGGTCTTGGTGACTCGATTGGACGCGCGCGGAATCCGGGCGGTCAACCGGCGCGCCATTCCGCTCTGCCGCTGATTGCCCCGACCGCATCAGCGGTTGGTCGAGGCGTCCTCCACCATCCATTGCACCAGCTCGTCGAACGTGATGCCCGCATAGGCGGCGAGCTCGGGCACGAGCGAGGTTTCGGTCATGCCGGGTTGGGTGTTGACCTCAAGGCAGACCAGCTTTCCCGTCCCCCGATCGTCGTAGCGAAAGTCCGCGCGGCTGATCCCACGGCAGCCGAGCGCGTTATGCGCAGCGACAGCCAGTCTTCGGACTTCCTGGTAAACATTTGGTAAAATTGGCGCCGGCAGCAGATGTTTGGAGCCGCCAGCCGCGTATTTGGCCTCGTAGTCGTAGAACCGCGTCGCTGGCACGATTTCGATAACGTCGAGGGCGCGATCGCCGAGTACCGCGCAAGTCAGCTCCTTGCCGGGGACGTAGCGCTCGACCATGACCGTATCGCCGAACGGCCAGTCGTCACGGTAGAGTTCCTGAGGCGGGTGCGGATGCTCTTGGGTGACGATGAAAACCCCGACGCTCGAGCCCTCGGCGATCGGCTTAATCACATAGGGTGGCGGCAAGACGTGGCTCTTGGCCGCTTCGAAGCGCGACACCACCCGATCCTCCGCGACCGGGATCCCGTAAGCGCTAAACAGCGCCTTGGCGTAGTTCTTCTGCATGGCAAGCGCGGACGCCAGCACGCCGGAATGGCTGTAGGGAATGCTTAGAACCTCCAGGAGACCTTGCAGCGTGCCGTCCTCGCCGGGGCGGCCGTGCAACACGTTGAGCGCCACGTCGGGCTTGGTGGCGGTCAGCGCAGCGGCAATATCAGGCGTCACATCGAGCGAAGTGACCCGATAGCCCCGGCGAACCAGGGCCTCGGCGCAGGCCTTGCCGGAGCGCAGCGAAATCTCGCGCTCAGCCGACCAGCCCCCCATCAAAACGGCGACGTGCTTCGCCATGGCTGCGCCCACCGCTGATTCGCAAGGACACCCACTAGAATCGACAACGGGCGAAAGGTCGAGCGTTTCTGCGCATAAATGCGGCCAGCCAATGGTGGCGTGTCGCTAAAGCGGGGCGCGAACTTCCTCCGGCGGCTTGATGTGCCGAAACATGAACAAAAGCCCGGCGTCGTAGAGGATTTTCAGGGTGCCACAGATGATCAGCGGGGCGCCGAGGAATGGGCCGGACAGCAGGATGCCGGCAAGGGCCGGGCTGAGCGATGAGGCAAGGCTGCGCGGGACCGCAGTAACGCTTGCCGCGGTCGGCCGCTCCGGCGGGGTGACGACGGCCATGACATAGGAGCTGCGGGTCGGCACATCCATTTGCGACAGCGCCGATCGCAACAGCAGAAAGACGAGCGCGGCGGTCAAGTTCGGCGACACTGCGGCGAGGATGAGGAAAATGCTCGACGGGATGTGCGTGAAGACCATCGTATTCACCAAGCCGATGCGCTGTGCGATTTTGGCAGCCACCGGATAAGAAAAAGCGCTGAACACGCTGGACCAGAAAAAGAACAGGCTGGCGGCGGCGAGCGACATTTCAAATCGCTCGAACAGCCACACCGCAAGCAACGATTGGACGATGAATCCGCCGGCGAATGCATCGAGGCTGAAAAGGGCGGCCAGTTTGTAGACGACACCACGCGACGCATTTAACGGCGCCGTGGTCGAGCTCTGCTCGAAATTTCCGCGCGGCAAATAAAGGTAGATCACGGCACTGGCGGCGCCGAGTACTGCATAGCCATAGAACATTGCTCGGAGCGCGCTCAGCTCGCCGATCCCGGCGCGCGTCAACAGGTCCGGAATTGCAGCCGCCAACGCGCCGCCAGCCATCGATAGTGCACCGATCAAGCTATAGCGCGCGAAAACGCGCGTGCGCTCGTGATCCGCTGCGCCTTGCGCGAGCGCGGCATGTTCGATCGGGATAAGTACGCCGATGTCGCCGGTCGAAGGATTCACAGTGCCGAAAAACGCCACTGCGAGAACGAAGCCGATTTGCTCGAAAGCCGGGAAGGCCAAGCCGGTACCGACCATCACGACCGCACCCGCGATCAATAAATTTCTAAGATCGCGGCGCGGCGCAATCAGTCCGACGCCAAGCGTGAGGACGGCCGTTCCCAGCAAGGCCGCGGTGGCAACCAATCCGATTTTGGCTGCGTCAAAGCCGATCGCCGCCAAATAGACCGGCAGCACGATGACGGCGAAGCCATCACCGAAGCCGCGCAAGGCGCGGGCGGCATAGAGCAGAAGCAAATTTGCCGCGACCTTTGGCACCCGAGCTGGCGCTTTCTCCTGGATCATGACGGCAACAGCGCACAGAACGATCGCGTCATATCGCGCCCAGGAGATAGAGAACGATTCCTGCAGCGCAGCACGCTCCAAGCGTCGCAATCATTCCGGCCTTGAAGCGGAAGATTGCGATTGCCGCCGCCAGTGCGAGCGCGAGCGCCCACGGATCGACGCTGGTCAAAAGTGGCGCGTCGAATGAGAGCGGGAATGCATGAACCGGTACCGTGGCATGAAAGATACTGTGCACGGCAAACCAGATCGCAAGGTTGAGAATGACGCCGACCACCGCCGCCGTGATTGCGGAAAAGGCGGCGTTCAAACCCACATTACCGCGCAGCCTTTCGACAAATGGCGCGCCGAGGAAGATCCAAAGAAAGCACGGCGTGAACGTGACCCAGGTTGCTAGCAATCCGCCAAAGGTCCCGGCGAGCATCGGTTGCAGCGAACCGGGATTGCGATAAGCGGCCATGAAGCCCACGAATTGCAGCACCATGATCAATGGGCCCGGCGTCGTTTCCGCCATGCCGAGACCGTCGAGCATCTCGCCGGGCTTGAGCCAGCCGTAAGTCTCAACCGCCTGCTGCGCCACATAGGCCAGTACCGCATAGGCGCCGCCGAACGTGACCACCGCCATTTTGCTAAAGAAGACCGCGATCTGACTGAATATGTCGGCGCTGCCGCGGGCGAAAAGAAGCGCAATCACCGGTATGAGCCAGAGCGCGAGCCAGATCGCTGCCACCGCGATTGTGCGTTCAAGCGCCGGCCGCGCGTGCGCCGGGAGATCTTCGCCGAGCAGGCTGCCCGCGGCGTCCGACTTGGCGGTGCTGCCGGGCGCGTGCGCGACGCTGTTCTGGAATTTGGCCAGCTTGAACCGTTGGGCGAAGAAACCGACGAGTGCGGCGGCGACGATAATGATCGGAAATGGCACGGCAAGAAAGAAAATCGCGACGAATGCCAGCGCCGCCAGCGCCACCATCAACCTATTCTTCAACGCGCGTTTGCCGATGCGGAGCACCGCTTCGAGCACGATGGCGAGCACAGCGGCTTTCAATCCAAAGAACAATGCCGTGACGATCGGCACGTTGCCGTAAGCGGCATAGACATAGCTCAGCGCCATGATGGCGATGATGCCGGGAATGATAAAAAGCACGCCGGCCATGATGCCGCCGAGCGTGCGATGCATCAGCCAGCCGATATAGGTTGCAAGCTGCTGCGCTTCGGGCCCCGGCAGCAGCATGCAATAGTTCAGCGCATGCAGAAACCTTTCCTCCGAGACCCAGCGTTTTTCATCGACAATGATTCGATGCATCACGGCAATCTGGCCGGCGGGTCCGCCGAAGCTGAGCAGCGCCACGCGCGTCCATACGCGGAACGCCTCGCCTAAAGAGACGCCGTGCGCCGCATTTGCGACGGATTTGTTTGTCGCAGTCGGTTCAGTGGGCAAGGTTCAGCTCTGTGCTTTGGCGGGCGCCTTTGCCAGCCAAGTTGCGGGTTGCGGCGCCGACGCGGTGCCGAGCCGATTGTAGAGTTCATCCACGGCGATTGAAGGTGGGATGTTTGGCAAGTGTCCGTCCATGCGCAACCTCCTCGACATGCGAGTGATGCGCAGAGCTTGGACGGGATACGTCTGACGGGGAGTCTGCTTTTCCCCAACAAAGGAATCTAGATCGAGCGGATCGAGCGTGCAAGCAATCTTTCGTCTGGCCAGTGTCCTGTTCTAGCTTGCCGGTTTCACGCCGCGATGCCGATCCGTTTGATCTCCCATTCAAGTTTGACGCCGGACTGCGCCTCGACTTTTTTGCGCACCGTCTCACCAAGCGACTCAATCTCCGCGGCGGTTGCATCGCCGCGATTGATCAGAAAATTACAATGCATCTCCGAAACCTGGGCGCCGCCGTTTTGCAGGCCGCGGCAGCCGGCGGCATCGATCAATTGCCAGGCTTTGCCGCCCGGCGGGTTTTTGAACGTCGAACCGCCGGTGCGGCTTTTCACCGGCTGGGTCGCTTCCCGCGCTTCGGTGATTTTTTCCATTTCGGCGGCGATAAGTTTGGCATCGCCAAGTTCACCCGCGAACAAGGCTTCAGTGAAAATGTAATCGTCAGGCGCGCCGCAATGGCGATAAGCATAATGCATCTCGGCATTGCTTAGGGCGTGAACGCCGCCCTGCCGATCGACCGCACGCGCCTCGACCAGCACGTCTTTGGTCTCACGCCCATAGGCGCCGCCATTCATGCGTAACGCGCCGCCGACCGCGCCGGGGATGCCGCGCATGAACGACAGCCCGGCGATACCAGCCTCATGCGCGGCGCGGGCTATTTTGACATCGGGCACGGCGGCGCCGGCGCGAATCCGCGTGCCTTCGATGCGAATTCCGTTGAAACCGCGGCCCAATCGCACCACCGCGCCGACAACGCCGCCATCGCGTACGATCAGGTTCGAGCCGAGGCCAATCACCGTCACCGATAATTCGGCCGGCAAACGAGCGAGAAAGTAGCAAAGGTCGGATTCGTCCTCGGGCATGAACAAAAGCTGGGCCGGCCCGCCGACACGAAACCACGTCAGCTCGGCGAGCCGCTGATTGGCCAGCACGCGCCCGCGCAGCTCGGGCATGGTTTTGCTGACGAAAGGCACGAGATCGGCAAACGCCATCAGCGGGCCCCGAGCGCCTCGAGTTCGGCGGGCAGTGCATAGGCCCATTGCGTGATCGAGCCGGCGCCAAGACAGACCACGTAATCGCCGGACTCGACTGCTGCAGCAACCAGTGGCGCAAGCTTGTCGGGCCCGTCGAGCGCGACGACGTGATGGTGGCCATGCGTGCGCAAACCCTGCACCAGCGCATCACGGTCGATGCCGGCGATCGGCGGCTCGCCCGCCGGATAGACGTGGGCGACGATCACAGTATCGGCATCGTTGAAACAAGTGCAGAACTGGTCGAACAAAGCAGCCAGCCGCGTGAAGCGATGTGGCTGGACGACGCCGATGACCCGACCTTTGGTTGACTCCCGCGCCGCGCGCAGCACCGCGGCAATCTCCACGGGATGATGGCCGTAATCGTCGACGATGATAACACCGTTCCAGATTCCGGTGCGCGTGAAGCGCCGGCGCACGCCGCCGAACTTGGCGAAGGCCGTGCGGATCGTCTCGCCTGAGACGCCCAACTCGTGAGCGATGGCGATGGCCGCGGTGGCATTGAGCGCGTTGTGCCGCCCCGGCATCGGCAGCGCGATGTTCTTGATCTCATGCGCGGCTCGGCCGGCCGCTTCACGGAAGGCCACTGTGAACAGCGACGTGCCGCCGGCATGCGAAACATCGACAAGACGCACGTCGGCTTGCGGGTTCTCGCCGTAAGTGACGATGTGGTGATCCTCGATACGGCCAACCAGATTTTGCACGATCGGATGATCGGTGCACATGACCGAGAAACCGTAGAACGGCACATTCTCGACAAACGCGCGAAACGCATCCTGCACGGCGTCGAAGGTTTCGAAGTGGTCGAGATGTTCGGGATCGACATTGGTGACGACAGCGATGTCGGCCGGGAGCTTGAGAAAGCTGCCGTCCGACTCATCTGCCTCGACCACCATCCAATCGCCGGCGCCAAGTCGCGCATTGGTGCCATAGGCGTTGATGATGCCGCCGTTGATCACGGTCGGGTCGAAACCGCCGGCATCGAGCAGCGCCGCGACCATCGAGGTCGTCGTCGTCTTGCCGTGGGTGCCGGCAATGGCGATGCAGCTCTTCAGCCGCATCAGCTCGGCGAGCATTTCGGCGCGGCGGACGACCGGCAGCCGTTGCGCGCGTGCGGCGACCAGCTCCGGATTGTCCGGCTTGATCGCCGAAGAAATCACTACGACTTTGGCGCCGGCGAGATTTTCCGCGGCATGGCCGATTGCGACTTTGACGCCTTTGTCGCGCAGCCGTTTGACATTGGCGCTGTCGGATTGATCGGTGCCTTGCACGGTGTAGCCGAGATTGACCAGCACCTCGGCGATACCGCTCATGCCGATGCCGCCAATACCGATGAAGTGCATCGGGCCGATATCGCGCGGCAGTTTCATGCGGTTCCCCGGTTTTTACGTCCCGAAATGGCGGCCATTTTATCGCGGTCTGTTCATGAATGGCGTATCAATGAATGAGATGGATGGCAGGAACAAGTCGGCCTGCTCGGTAGGACTAGGGTGTGTACTCATAAATCGAGGTCGATGAGCAGCGGTTGGTCAATGTCCGCTTCACTTCCGAAAGCGGACTCTAGACCGCAGTCGCAGAGTATCTGCTAAGGGCCAGAAGCAGACTCATGCACCGCAGCAAACAGGCACTAATGAAATCACGCCCGGGCAAGTGCACCGCAGGCGAAAGGCGCATCGAGCGCGGGGGCGGGCTGGAATGCTCGCGCCTGGGTCGGCGAACAGCATAGCCGCCGTCGGCCCGGGCTCGATACCGGCGAACTCGACTATGCGAAAACCGGTGAGAGGTCCCATCGTCCCTTGCGCGTGTTAGCGGTCGCGCACTTCTAGACGGTCCGGACCGCTATTCTCAAACGACTGATTTCCAACAAAACAGACAGATATGCCGGGAGGGATGCTCGGGACAGAGCGACCGCTCCGCCAAAAAACCAGATCGGTTCGAGGCGGGCATTGGCTGGCATCCGGGTAAGGATGTGCCGCTGTCCCGTCCTGCTTAAGGGGAGGCTCAGTTTGAGAAACGGTGCCGGTAACGTCGCCTTTGGGGCGGTTGGTTTGCTTCATCGCAATGGCCGCAATGCCAATAACAACAATCGCGAAGAACACCAGCCAATCGCGAGGCCCCAATTTTCGGACGTAGCTTTTCTCAAACATTTTCAGATCACCCCGGCCCCACCCATAATCCCTTTTTTAGCGGGACGCGAGGGGTAGGCGCACGGCATTGCGGTGACGCGTGGTTTCCTATGATCCACCCAGCTCACTTGCGCGCATCGCCGGCCGGTGTGGATTGCTGTTGTAATTCCTTCAGTTTTTCTTGCAGAGCCGGCAGGCTCGCGGCCGCCGCGCAATTGGCCTGATCGGTAATCGCCTGTTCTTGCACCTGCGCCCAGCGGGCGTCGGCGTCCTGTTTATTCCACGGACGCTTAGTTTCCGGATTGAACGCACCCTGTCTGACCAAATTGTCGAGTGAGCGACGATAATCTTGCAGATTGAGGACGCGATCGCGGGGGTAGAAATAGAAATTGGAGCCGTTAAGCTCGCTGCAATGGCGCAGGCCGGCAGCGAAGTTTCGCTGCGCCAATTCTGCCTCCCAAATTTTTGCCTTGAGCTCGTTTAGGGC
>JBASAH010000160.1:0-4125 GCA_049650505.1 Xanthobacteraceae bacterium | reverse complement strand
CATCGACACCGACCGGCACGGGGCCGGGCGGCGGCGGCGGCTCCGGCGGCGGCATCCTGCTCACCCTGATTTTGTCAGACGATTTCAGGTTGCCGTTGGCTTCCGCCTTGGCGCGCAATTGCTGGATGGCGTTCGACACATCGTTCGGTTGCGCCAGGAAGGCCTCGCCGAGCTGCTGCGTCCAGTCGAGCTTGTCGTTCATCATCGACAGCACTTGCGGAACCGCCGTCAAACCTTTGACGCTGGCATCCCACTGCTCCTGCTGCAGCGCATCCTGCAGCGCATCGCCGTGAACGTTCGGATGCGCGCTGACCCAGCGGTGCGCCTGGACCACTTCGATCGGGTAGGTCGAAGCGGTGAGGATCTGCGCCACGAGGTCGTCGGGATAGAGCGCAACCGGGGCGAGCAGTTTTTCCAGTTCCGCCTGGCCGAGCTGTTGCGCCGAGGGTTGCCCCGGCGCTTGCGCTGCCCCGGGCGGCGGCATTTGCTCACCCGGAGGCGGCAGTTGCGCGCCTGGAGGCGGCTGGTTCTGGGCCATTGTTGGAAGCGTTGAAAATACGAGCGCGCCGCTGGTGACAATCGCGCAAGACCCCCGCAGCATTTTCGACAAGCTCTTCATTGTTAGTCCCCTACCGTGCGACGCATCAGATGAGATGAACAAATGACAATACCTCGCGGCTAATGTGTGACTGACGAATCAAGGTCCCGTGACCCTTTCTTAACGCCTGTACAGAAACCGTGTCCTTTCCGAAACTTTCCGAAAATTCCATCCGACCTGAATTGGCATGATGAGGTAGAATCGTTGCATCGTCAGTGACGATGCTTGCGATCCTTTATGCACTCGGAATGTTCGTCACCGACCTGGTCAAGTCGCGTAGTCGGCTTGCGATCGCGCCGCGCAACTCACCGGGAAGCTTTGCCTTGAAATCCGTAGCCGCCACAGGCGCGGGCCAATGCGGCAAAATCCGGATTCGGGAATTCGATCGCCTCCCGGCGCTCATGCCGTGCACGGCAGAATACCGAATGATCGGGGATACTGTCTTCAATACTGGCATTACCGTGGCGGACCGTTTGCGAGCCCGGCTCAGATGACATTCATCACGCAGCCGTCCGGCTCAGATGACATTCATGTCCTAAGTCGTAGACGCGGGCTTGGAGGAAACACCACAATGCCGCAACCAGCTAATCATCGCTGGCCGCCGCTCTGACGCTGCTGTGGCGACGAAGTAGCCTTAGGCGGCGGGCCCATTGTATTGAACTTTGCCGAGCTTGGGCACGACGACTTAACGACATCACTTGCTTGCGACGATGCTGCGCTGAGATCGTTGAGCGCCGCCTCCTGATCAGTTGTCGGACGGACGGTCAGTCGGATCTGATCGATCGGCAAATCGGTCACGCCCGGCGCTAAGCCGGTGCAACGTTCAAGCGCCTCGGTATTGGTTTCGGCGAGCGCATCGCGCTCAGTCTGATCTGACTTGGCCTTCCCCCCGCGGGCGGGGCTGTAGCCACCGCGAGGGACGTCTTAGGCCCGTTCCGCGCCTCGTTTGGGTTGGCCCGCATGTGCAGGTGATGATGGTGATAATGGTGCCCGAGAAACGGCACGTGGAGATAAAATGGTCCCACGCGGATGTCAAACGCCGCGGCCGGCGGAGGGGAAAAAACAACGCCGGCGAGTGCGGTAATCCCCAAAATAGCGCCGATCTTTCGCATGACCAGGCACCTTTAGAAGCTCTGAAGGGGTGGCGCCTCGAACGCCAGAACAACGTTCAAAACGCGCCCTGCTTGCCATTGGTTCCTAACCGGATTGCGGAGGAAATTCGCGAAGCGCGCCGCAGCGACCGTTCGGCTTGGCGCTTGACTGAGTGGCAGATTCGATTGAGTCGAGTAGCAGCGCCGGCGAACGCTTAAGCGTCGGGGCGTTCAGCCGCGTGGGGTCCGAATGTCCAACGACTTGCCGGGAGCACAACGACACTTGTGCCGACCTTGACACGATTGTAGAGGTCGATGACGTCCTCGTTGGTCATGCGGATGCAGCCCGACGAGATGGCTCGGCCAATATATTCGGGCTGGTTGGTGCCGTGGATACGATACTGCGTGTCCTTGCCGCCGGAGTATAGATATAGCCCGCGCGCACCCATCGGATTTTGCGGCCCGCCACTCACGAACGTCGGCAGGGATACAAACCGAGCGTGTTCGCCGGCGGTCGGTGTCCATGACGGCCATTCTTCCTTGCGGCCAACCGTGGCGATCCCGCTCCAATCCTGCCCAGCTTCACCGACGGTGATACCGTAGCGGATCGCCTGGCCCTTCGGCAGGACGTAATAAAGAAGCTTGTTGCCGGTATCGATGACAATGGTGCCGGGGGCTTCCTTGCGGTCGTACTGAACGATGTGACGCCTATACTCCTCCGGAATCGCTGCCTGCCGGTAAGGCAGGTTCGACATCAACTGCCTGTCGCGGGCGCTCCAGCCAGCGTCTGTCGCAGGCGACAGTGTCCCCTGCATGAATGTCCCCTGCATGCAGCCGCCGAGCATCAAAGCGACAATGACAAAAACAATCGCACGCATCGTAAGGTTCGCCCCAAAGTAACGCCCCTGTCGGAGTTGTTTGGCCTTACGGCGTCCGAGGGGCGACTCATCCGTCACACACTATTATTGGATATTTGGTTAACACCATCTCGGATCCAATTTAGGCCGCCTGCGGGGCATCTCGGAAAAAATCTGGGAATGTAGCAAAAATGGCACATGGCGATCGGGACCCAACAGATATGATGCTCCGCATACGGGTGGACTATCATGGGAGATGGCGCGCTCGCTTTCGGCATTGACAAGATGGCGCGGGCGTTCGCGATTGGGGTTCGGGGGAATGACGTTCGGCACCGAGCGACGTAAGAGCTCGAGCGGATACGATCATCGACGCTTGCCACCGAATGCGCGGCAAAGAGCGTGGGGTGGCGTGACGCTTGTATCCGTCGCGGCGCTGTGCGCCTGGACCCTTTGCAGCACTCTTGCCAATACGGGTGCCGATCAAATCGATCTGGCCCCGAGCCGCGGTGATAAACTTGATGTTGCGGTCAGCCGTGGCGATAAACTCGTTGTACCAAAGCCAAGCGCGCCTGCTTCCAACTTCCATGTCTCCCTTTTCGACCCTCACCCCTCTTTGGGCGTTTCGACTGGAGCATTTGCAAACAACGCGCTGCTTTTTGGCGGCAGCCTGCCGGCGTCGACGGCGTCCCGGCTGCCGTCACTAACGACCGTCCGAAATACGCCGGACATTCCGCCAATCCCATCACGCGCGCAGAAATTGGTCTTGCCGATACCGCGGCCAACATCGGCGCCACCCCGCAATTCTCTGGCCGACAGCACGCAGGGAAACCAGTCGGCTAAACCGTCAATCTTCGCGACGATATACGAGAAAATTTTCGGTAAGCGTGACCCGATCAAACTGGCTTATGCTGCTACCGATGATGCCGGTCTTGGCGTCGGCGAGATCGCAGCAGGCCGTTACGACCGATGGACCGCCGTTTATGATATATCAGCGCATATCGTCTACATGCCGGACGGCACCCAACTCGAAGCGCATTCGGGCCTCGGTAGCTTGCTCGATGACCCGAGCCACGTCGATGAAAAAATGCACGGCGCCACGCCGCCGAATGTCTACAATCTCGAACTGCGGGAAGAGCTTTTCCATGGGGTTCGCGCGCTGCGGCTGATTCCCCAAGATGAGCGGAACGTCTTCGGCCGGGCCGGTTTCCTGGCGCACTCCTTCATGCTCGGCCCGAATGGTGATTCGAATGGCTGCGTGTCTATCAAAAACTATGACACCTTCCTGCAAGCCTACCTGGATCACAAGATCAAGCATTTGGCCGTGGTGGCAAGTTTGTAATGACGATGCCTTTCGCGCGGTATCTCCATGCAAGCGCACGGCACGGCAACGAGCTCGGGTGCACTAGGCTTCGGCAAATTGACCCTGACAGCCACGGCCTCTGCGCGGCATGTGAAACCGCATCGCAAGCGCGAATCGCCAGCTGTGCCCTGATCTGCGAGTGAAAAGACGTCAGCGCAGTGATTTTATGAGCTTCCAGACCTCGATCATTTCCTTCGTCCTGGCACCGTGGCGGTAATT
>JBASAH010000159.1:0-1527 GCA_049650505.1 Xanthobacteraceae bacterium | reverse complement strand
CCGAAGCGCAGGCGATCGTGCGGCGCGGCGCGCCCGATGCGCCGCTCGCCGAACGGCGCTCGGCTTTCATGCGCTATCGCGGCCAAGGCCACGAGATCAGCGTCGAGCTTCCGGTACGCGACTTCACTGCCGCCGATCGGTCCTCCATCGCCACATCATTCGAAGAGGCCTACCGGCGGCTCTACAGCCGGCCCATTCCCGGCGTTGAGATCGAGATCTTAAGCTGGGTGGTCGCGATCAGCGCGCCGCCGCAAGGTGAACTCGCAACGGCCGCGGCGATGCGGCCGAGTGAACCGAAGCCGCGCGGGCGGCGGCCGGTCTTCGATCCGCAGGCCGGCGCCTTTGCCGATGTGCCGATCTACTGGCGTAGCGATCTTGCGCCGGGCGCGAGAATTAATGGCCCGGCAGTGATCGCCGAGGATGACACCTCAACCGTCGTCAGCGCGTTGTTCGAGGCGCATGTCGATAAGTTCGGATATATTGTGCTCAATCGCCGCGAGGTTTGAAAAATGGTCGCTCGTCCCAACGCCGCGCTCGCGCAGATCCATACGCAGATCATGTGGAACCGGCTGATCGCGGTGGTCGAAGAGCAGGCGCAGACCATGTTGCGCACCGCCTTTTCGACGTCCGTGCGCGAGGCCGGCGATCTTTCGGCCGGCGTGTTCGATCGTCACGGTCGCATGCTCGCCCAGGCGGTAACCGGCACACCGGGCCACGTCAATTCGATGGCCAATGCGGTGTGTTATTTTCTCGACGTCTATCCGCTCGCGACGATGAAGCCGGGCGATCACTACATCACCAACGATCCCTGGCTGACCTCCGGACATTTGCACGACATTACTGTAGTGACACCGAGCTTTTATCGGGGCGAAGCGGTCGGCTTGTTCGCCAATACGATCCATGTGGTCGACATTGGCGGGCTTGGCATGGGACCCGACGGCCGCCAGGTATTCGAGGAGGGTTTGTCGATCCCGATCATGCAGCTCGCCTGCGAAGGCCGCATGAACGAAGATTTGCTGCGCCTCGTGCGCGCCAATGTGCGCGAGCCGCTGCAAGTCGAGGGCGACATTTACGCCTGCGCGGCATGCAACGACGAAGGCAGCCGGCGGCTCATCGACATGATGGACGAATTCGAGATCGCCAATCTCGATCGGCTCGGCGACACGATCATCGAGGCGTCGCGTGACGCGACGCTCGAACGCATCCGCGCTTTGCCAAAAGGGACATACCGAAACAGTCTGACCATGGACGGCTATGACAAGCCGCTCCTGCTCAATGCCGCGCTGACCATTTCCGATGACGGCATCCACGTCGATTATGACGGCACGTCGCCGGCGTCGGGTTTCGGCATCAATGTGGTCTTTAATTATTGCCTCGCTTACACGGCCTTTGGCGTGAAGTGCCTGGTCGCGCCGGAAGTGCCGAACAATGCCGGGTCGCTGGCGCCGATCACCGTGAGTGCGCCGGAGGGCTGCGTGCTCAACGCCAAGCGGCCGTGGCCGGTCGCGGCGCGCCACACCGTCGGGC
>JBASAH010000158.1:0-2313 GCA_049650505.1 Xanthobacteraceae bacterium | reverse complement strand
CCCGACGAGCGCAAAGGCGATCTAGGCGCCCAGCTCGCGGCAACGCTGCGTGCAACGGAGCGTCTGAAAGCGCTCGCTCAGCGTTATGGGAGCGCCGGGCTGATCGCCTACATGACGCAGGTCATGGATTACTCGGAGCGGCTGATGCGCGCGGCATTGATGGATCTGCCTGACGGCGAAGGTCGTTTCGAAGATTTCTGCGATGGTGACGGCATCGCCGATGACGCCTCCGGCACGGATGCGCGATTCCACATCCGGCTCTCGGTGCAGAAGACCGCCGACCGGCTGATTGTCGATTTTGCCGGTACCGACCCGCAGGTCAAAGGTCCAATGAACGCGCCACTCTCGGTCACGGCATCGGGCGTCTATTGCGGGCTGAAAACCGCGATCGACCCAAATAATCTCATTCCTCCGAATTCCGGCTGCTGGCGCACGATCGAAATCAGGGCTCCAAAAGGCTCCGTCGTGAATGCGGAATTTCCGGCTCCTGTTGTCTATGCGAACCATGAGATATCGCATCGGGTGGCCGACATGGTCATGGGCGCGCTCGTCAACTTCATGCCAGAGCAGGTGATGGCCTGCAGTCAGGGTACATCGGCGATCTTGACTCTCGGCGGTGTAGATCCGCGCAATGGTCGGCACTACGTTTCCTATGAAACGATCAAAGGCGGGTTCGGGGCACGACCGAACAAGGACGGCATAAACTGCATTGCCAGTGGCATCTCCAATACAATGAATACACCAGTCGAAGTGCTGGAGATGGCCTTTCCGGTACGCGTTGAATGCTATGCGGTGAACCCGGATTCCGGCGGTGCTGGCCGTTACCGCGGTGGATGCGGCGCAAAGCGCGTTTGGCGCATGTTGCAGGACGCCGATGCGACCGGGGCGCTATGCATGGAGCGGATGACCTCGCCGCCGTTTGGTCTGCGCGGCGGCGGCGCTGGTGCCGCGGCCGTCGTGACGCTCACGACTCCGGACGGCGTCACGCGGTCTCTCCCGAGCAAGGGTGCATTTGCCGCGCCGGCTGGTGCCATCATTGATATGTTAACACCCGGCTCCGGTGGTTTTGGCCCGGCAACCGATCGCGATCCGGCGGCGATCGGTCGCGACCTACTCGATGGTTATGTGAGCGCTTCGGCAGCAACACGCGATTACGGTGTTACAGACCCAACCGGGTTGCGCAAGATTGCTGCAGCCGAGGATAAACCGTGACCTATATTCCAAACTCGATCGAAGCGCGCGACGTCGCGAGCCTCGTGCATATGCAGACCAATCTGCGCAAGCACCAGCAAGAAGGCCCGCTGGTCATCGCGCGCGGCGATGGTTGCCGCGTATACGACAATTCCGGCCGCGAATACATCGAATCGATCGCAGGGCTGTGGTGTGCCTCGCTCGGCTTTGCTTCCGAGCGGCTTGCTAAGGTCGCCTACGAGCAGATGCGAAGTCTCGGCTACTATCACCTTTATCGCCATCGCTCGAGCGAACCGGCGGTCGCGCTGGCGGAGGCGCTACTCAAAATCGCGCCGGTGCCAATAGCCCGCGTGCTATTTCAATGTTCGGGTTCGGAGGCGAACGACACCGCCATTAAGCTTGCATGGTATTATTGGAACGCGGTTGGTCAGCCGCAGCGCACGAAGATCATCGCGCGCCAGATGGCCTACCACGGCAACACCTGCGCAGCGGTGAGTCTTTCAGGAAAAGCCGACATGCACGCCGGGTTCGGCTTGCCGTTCGCGAACTTTAAGCACACTGAATTTCCCCACTATTACCGTCGTCACGAGCCGGGCGAGACCGAGATGGAGTTTTCAACGCGCATGGCCAAAGCGCTTGAGGCGTTGATCGAATCGGAAGGTCCCGACACCATTGCGGCGTTCTTCGCCGAGCCCGTGATGGGTGCTGGCGGCGCCATCCTCCCGCCACAGGGCTATTTCGAAAAGGTCCAGGAGGTTTTGCGTAAGTACGACATTTTATTTGTTGCCGACGAAGTAATCTGCGGTTTTGCTCGCACCGGCGAAATGTGGGGCTGCCAGACCTTTGGCATTCGGCCCGATATGCTGACTTCGGCCAAAGCGCTATCCGCTGCGATGCTGCCGATTTCTGCGGTCTTGATCAATGATCGGGTCCACGAGGCCATGCTTGCGCAGTCGGATAAATTTGGCAATTTCGCGCATGGGTTCACTTACGCAGGCCATCCGGTGGCGGCCGCGGTCGCGCTTGAAGTGCAGAAAATCTACGCCGAGATCGACATCGTTACGCGCGCCAAGGAGCTTGGGCCGCACCTGCAATCGACGCTCGGTCGGCTAAGGGCGCATC
>JBASAH010000157.1:0-11834 GCA_049650505.1 Xanthobacteraceae bacterium | reverse complement strand
CGGGGAGGCCGGCGTCGCCCGCGCCATCGAGATCATGCGCAACGAACTCGATATCACCATGGCGCTGATCGGCGTCAGCCGGATTGCCGACATCAATCGGGGGACCATCGTCGATTGGCCGGCCCGTCAACCTTATGAAAAGGTATAGCGTGATAGTTAATGCCATCTGTGAGTGCCCCTTGGGCCGGCGGTGCCGGCGGATTGCGGGGCGAGGAGGGACATGATGCGCAAATTATTATTGGCGGCGGCGGTTTTTGGGGGGACGATCGGGATTTCGGCGGCGCAGGCCGACACGGTCGGCGCCGTGGCGGGCGCCGGAACGGGCCTTCTCGTCGCCGGGCCTCCCGGCGCGGTCGTCGGCGGTGTGGTCGGCGCGGTTTGGGGTAAACCGTTCTGGGGGCCATCGATCAGCAAGAGCCATTGTTGGACCGACAGCGACTTTCACCGCCATTGCAGTAACAATAGACGCTGGTAAACCGCTAGTGCGGTGGATTTTGAAGTTCCTACAGTTCAATCGTATATATTTCCTAGTGTCCCTTTGATTCCAAAGTTCGCATGAGAGCATGCCGATAAAGCGTGCGAACTTCGGAATCGGGACACTAGCCGCGCCGCAGATCGACGCGCGCAGCATATGCCGCGTTCGCTTCGGACGAGCGATGATCAAATTCTGGCATCTTGGCAATTTCGGCCCTTCATGACTGCTCTGGGTCAGTCAGACTCGGCCTTTGGGCAATCTCCGTGTCACATCCGCTTTGCACCTGATAACCACAGAGTACGCGACATCAGGCAGCGTCGGCGACGAGCCAATATGCGAATCGGCGAGCCGCGCACAAGCGCCACAGGGCGGTCGGCACGCCGCAAACCAATTGAAAATACGTGGAGTTTATCTCCAGCGTGCCCTGAATAGAACCATTCTTCACAAATGGAACGAAAATTGAGCTTTTTCCGCAAAAAAGTAACAGGGGGCATTAGCTCGTTGCTAGACGGCCGCCAACATTGGTGAGCGGTGACTCGGCCGCGTCGAGGGGAATCATGTGGCAGTCCGCCGATCAAAGTGAAGCGCGCTACAATTCGACGACGTCTTCAAGCTTATCGCAACTAGTCGATCTCGCAGAGAGCTCGAGCGGCGATGTGACTCTGTCGGCGATACCCGCCACTTCGGAACAGGGTGGCGACGCAAAACCAGCGAACCCGGCGGCCCCGGCTGCTGTGATCGCGGATGCGGCTACGATCGTTGCCGCGTTTGGCGACGGTTCCGACGGCGGCGACCAGGGCGGCGTGTTTCACTTCTCCACCGCTCCCGACGTCTTTTGGTTCAACGACGACCAGACCTCGGTTGCCGATCAAAACCCGATCGCGGGCGGCCGCGTTTCTGCGGACGATCAATCCGCACTTGTTGATAGTTTCGTGGGCAGCCCGTGGGATGTCGGTAGCGAGCTCGCATTCACCAAGGCCCTGGCCGGACTCTTTCACGACGATGCGCCAAGCGGTGGTTATCTTGCGTCCTATCCGAATCATGGCGTCAGCGACGATCTCATAACGCCGGCAGCGACCGCGCTGCCGCTCGGCGGATTCATCGCCACGGCGGCGGGTCTAGTACTGGTGGCGGCTCGGGGGGCGGCGCCAGCAGCAACACGGTCATTTATACCTCTAGCACCGGCGCCGGCTTGGTCATCAACGTCGTTTACGATTCGAGCGTTAACAACGCGCCCGCTGGGTTCGTCTCCGGCGTCCAATCGGTCGTCAATTATTTCGAAAGCCATTTCTCCAATCCGGTCACGATCACGATCGATGTCGGTTACGGCGAGGTTATGGGGCAGTCGCTGGGGTCGGGTGCGCTCGGCGAAAGCATCACCTATTTCGACCAGGTGTCCTACACGCAATTACGGAACGCGCTTGTCGCCAATGCCAACGCCATCGGCGATAGCGCCGCCGCGGCAAGTTTGCCGGCGACGAGCCCGGTCAATGGACAATGGTGGGTGTCGACCGCCGAAGCTGAAGCTCTGGGACTGAGCAGTGCAAGCAACAATCCGGACGGCTATGTCGGCTTCAGCAGCAGTTCAAATATCTTTGCCTACAATGAGAACAGTATCGGTATAAACCAGTACGATTTCCAAGCGGTCGTTGCCCATGAAATTTGTGAGGTCATGGGCCGGCAAATGTTTGATGGCGCCAATGCCTTCGGCACGGGTGCGAGCTACGATCCCCTCGACCTGTTCCACTATTCGGCTCCTGGTGTGCGCGACTTTTCCGGCGTCACGCCTGGATATGCTTCGGCCGATGGCGGCAAGACCAGTTTGGATGCCTTCAATACCAATCGGAGCGGCGATTTCGGCGACTGGGCATCGAGCGCCGGCAATGATGCGTTCAATGCGTTCGCCAATCCGGGTGTCGTCAACGCGATAACGCAATCCGATCTGACGGAGCTCAACCTGCTCGGTTGGGATCCGGCTTCGACGACGCCGCCTCCGCCCACAACGCCGGTAGTGACGATTGCGCTTGCCAGCGACACCGGCGTGTCCGCAACCGACAAAATCACCTCACATGACACGCTGACCGGAACGGCTGATCCGAATGCGGTCGTGCAAATTGCGCTGGGCAGCACAGTGCTCGGCAATGCCACTGCCAGTGCGAGCGGGGTGTGGTCATTCACTCCTGTTACTCTCGCAAAAGGGCAATACACGGTCACCGCCAGCGAAACCAATGCAGCCGGGCTGACCGGTTCGGCGAACCTCGCCTTCACGCTCGACACAACTGCGCCGGTCGTAACCTCGGACATGGTCTCGGGAAGCGGCATCACTGGCGGCGTGGGACTCCTCACAGCAGGAGAAATTGCCGTTTTCACGCTGGCGTTAAGCGAGCCGATCGTGATTTCCGGCGGCTTACCGGCGTTAGTGCTTAATGACGGCGGCACGGCGCTCTACGATTCATCGCACTCCACCAGCACAACGCTCGCTTTCGATTACACTATGGCGGCGGGACAATTCACCAACGCGCTTGCAGTCACTGGAATCAATCTGAACGGTGCGACTGTGACCGATGTTGCGGGCAACAACGCCAACCTGACCGGTGCCGACACGTCATTTGTCAATCTTTTGGTCGATGCGACGACGCCGAAGGTCGTCTCCGCGCATGCTCATGATCTCCTCGGCGGCACGGTCTCGGTTTCGGCGGCGAGGGGCGTGCTGATCGGCGATTCCGATGCAAATTCCAGCGACGCGCTAAGCGTCAGCGCGGTGCTCGGATCGGCGGCGAATGTCGGCCATTCCGTCGCTGGCGCGTTTGGCGTCTTGGCACTCAATGCCGACGGCAGCTACAGCTACAGCAACACCAATCCCGGCGCAGTCACTGCCGTTGGAGGCGTTACCGAAGACCTTTTCAACTATACGGTCAGCAACGGCCACGGCGGCACTACCGATGCCACACTCAGTGTTTTAATCACAAGCCCAAGTGACATTTACAGAACTGGATCTGCCGGTAGCACGCTCAAAGGCGGCTCGGGCAATTACGTGCTCGATGGCAGTGCCGGACACATGAATCTCACCGCCGGCAATCAAGGCCAGCAATGGCTTGTCGGCGGTGCCGGCGATGTTTTGAACGGCGGAAACTCGACCGACACCTTTATGTTTTCGCCGGACTTCGGCAAGGAGACGATCAACAACTTCAACCCGACGCGGGACGTGATCGATCTTCCAAAAAGCATATTCGCTAATTTTGCCGAAGTGCAGGCCGATATGCATGCATTCGGAACGAGTACGGTCATCGTGGCGGACCCAAACGATGTTATCACGTTAAGCCACGTTGCCGTAACCAGCCTGCACGCGCAAAACTTCCATTTTCTGGTGTAACCGCTGCCAGCGACTAAGGGCAGATCAGTGGCTCGAAGCGAGGCGCGAGCGATCGTAAGGTCTTACTCCTCCTTGTAGCCGTAAGTCGGCACATTGCCGGTCGCGCCGTAATATTTGTACGGCAGGAATTTTCCCGACATCGATATTTTGACCCGATCGCCTTTGGGGTCCGCCTGGCGTTCCATTATCAGATCGAAGTCGATCGCCGACATGATGCCGTCGCCGAACTCCTCTTCGATCAAGACTTTCAATGCTGGGCCGTTGACCATCACCAGTTCGTAAAAGCGGTAGATCAGCGGGTCGGTTGGCGGCATCGGCGAGCCGCGGTGCGGGACCTCGTTGAGCAGCGCCTGCTCGCTCTTGCTTAGGCCGAACAATTCCGCAGCCTTCGCCGCCTGCGGTTTGGAGAGTTTCATCTGGCCGAGAATGGCTCCGGTGACAAGGACCGGCGACATGCCGCCAATCTCACCGCAGATATAGTTCCAGCTCCAGCCGTTTTCGCGCTTGATGCCGAGCAGCTTATCGGTGAGTTCGGCGCGCGTCCTTGTTGATGGTATTGTTGACGTCATGGCACCTTTCCTTACTTGCGGTAGCTATGCACTACCACTAGCAAGTGCCGTGCCAACAAGCCCACGAACATATAGCCGCGGAATGGAATTCGACCGAGGAATTCGTTGATCCATGTTGAACGAGAGCAGGGTGTTACAGCCGGCCGAGGCGGTCCAAAAATTACGGCGGGGAGGCGCAGTCGCGCCCGACATTGACGCGGTTCACGTCGAAACTGCCGTCCGCCTGCTTCACAGCCGCGGTGACAGAGAAGGGCGCACCCGGTTTGATGGCGCCAAGATCGGCGACTTCGTAGCGCACGATCGGCACGTTCGGCGTCACCACGATTTTCTTTTCGCCATCCTTGTACGTCACGGTGATCACCGGTCCATCGATACCGGAGACGTTCGCGCCGACGGTGCCATTGGTCATGGTCGAGTTGGGAGCCCCGTCCCACGGCCGGGATCCTTCGCCGGTGCCGCGCATGGATTCGGCAAAGATGTGCACTTCAAGGGCCTTCTGTGAACCGTCGGGTTGCGGCATCGCCCCGCTGCCGATGAACAAGCCTTCTTTGATGTCCGCCATGGACGCTTTGACCACGGCGACCACCAGCACCTTGTCGGCGAGGTTGAGCTTGAGCGCCTCACCGGTCGCCGATTTTGCCAGTACGGCGTGACCGTCGAGCTTGTCGATCACGCCGCGCAAACGGATCGTTTGTGGTTGCTGCGCCAGCGTCGCGGTTGCCGCGATTGCGCCGAACAGCGCAAACGCCGCCAGCAATTTCGTCGCTGTCATTGTAGGCCTGACTCTAACGCTTTAGCGCCACACGCCGTAGTCGCCAAATGAGATATTCGGGGCCTCCAGCATGCCGTCCGGAAGTTTTTTCGCAGCGAACACGGAAATCTTCTGCCCGGGCTTAAGGTCGGCGGCGGATTTTTTGCTGGCGATCGTGACCTCGGTGGCCGGCGTCAGGAGAATTTTCTGTTCGCCGTCTTTGTACTTCAAGGTTAGCGTCTGGCCGTCCACACCCCCCGCCTGAGTATCCACCGTGGCATTCGTCATCGTGCTGTTGGGGGCAAAGTCCCACGGCCGGTGGCCCTCGGCCAAGCCGCGCTGCGCGTCCGGGAAGATGTATACGGCCAGAGCTTTTTGACTGCCGTCGGGCTGCGGCATGCCGGTAACCGCGACATAGGCGCCAGTTTTCACCTCGGCCAGCGACGCCTTCATGATCTCGTTCACCGGCGCATTATCGGCGAGCTTGACCTTCATCTCCGCGCCGTCGCGCGCTTTCACCGTCAGTGTCGAGCCGTCGATGCTGGCGATGGTGCCCCGCACGCGCACCGTTGGCGGCGCCTGCGGCGCGGCCTGCTGCATGGCTTGAGCAAAAGTCACGTCTTGCGGCTGCGGTGATGCGGCGAATAGCAAAGCGACCACGCCTGCGCCCAATATCTTCAAGATTGTCATTGTTATCCTCCCTGCGCGGGGATTGGCCCCATTCGCCCAGGAATAGAACCCCAACTGCACCGCGTTATTCCTGAACGCGCGGCGGCGAAGCGGACAGGTCCCGTTCCAACAAACCTTTCAATTCATTGGTTATTTCCGGTTTTTTGCCGAACCACAATAGGAACCCGCGAACCGCCTGATGCAGCAGCATACCGATCCCATCGGCGGTGCACAGGCCACGCGCTCTTGCCGCACGCAATAGCGGCGTGTCGAGCGGCACATAAACCAGATCCGCGACAATGGCTGCAGCGGGCAGGCGCCCGACGTCGATGGCGAGATCGGGCTGTCCATGCATTCCGAGCGTGGTCGCGTTAACGAGTAAGCTTGCATCGGTGAGCGAGGCATCGCGCTCGGCCCAGTCCGCCGTCTGAATTTGTGTGCCAAAGCGCTGCCGCAAGTCTTGCGTCCGCCGCGGCGTGCGGTTGATGGCGACAATGCGGCGCGTGCCGCGTTCCAACAGGCCATAGATCACCGCGCGCGCGGCGCCGCCGGCGCCGAGTACGACCGCCGTCGCGCCATTACGGTCCCAGTTGGGAGCGCAAGCATCGAGATTGTGCAAAAAGCCTTCGACGTCGGTATTCGTTGAACGCAGCACGCCGTCGCGCCACAGCGTATTCGCAGCGCCGACGGCGCGGGCGCGATCGTCGGGCTGCGACCAGGCGAGCGCGGCCTCCTTATGCGGCACCGTGACATTGGCGCCGACATAACCGCGCGCGGCGAGCGACTGCACAAATTCGCGAAACTCGTGCGGCGGAACCGCTTCGGCGCGGTACGCGCCGGGAATGCGGTAGCGTTTGAGCCAGTAATTATGAATAAGCGGCGAGCGTGAATGTTCGATCGGCCAGCCGATGACGCAAGCGGCGCGCACGCTCCCGGTCACGCCTCATCCACTACGCTGTTGCGTAAGACGCCAATCTCGGGGCTCTCGACTTCGATCGTATCGCCAGGTTTGAGCCAAACCGGCGGATCGGATTTTGCGGTCTTTTTCACCGGCGTGCCGGTGCAAATGATATCGCCTGCCTTGAGCGTCATGAAGCTTGTCGTATAGGCGATGATATCGGCGAACGAGAAGATCATGCTGGCCGTTGTGTCCTCCTGCGTCACCTCGCCATTTTTGCGCACGACGAGTTGCAGTGGCTTGGTCAGGTCGAAATCGGTTTCGATCCACGGACCGATGGCGCCCGAGGCATCGAAGTTCTTGCCTTGCGTGACATTGAATTGGCCGTGCCGTGTCCAGTCACGGATCGTCCCTTCGTTACACAAGGTCAATCCGGCGATCACCTCGAGCGCGTGGTCTTTCGGCACGTGCTTGCAGTCTTGACCGACCACCATCGCGATCTCGCCCTCGTAATCGAGCTGCTCGGAGATCTTCGGCCGCACCAGATTCTGTCCCGATCCGACCAGCGAGCTCGGCGCCCGGTAGAACATGCTCGGATATTTGGGATTGTTGGTGACATTATAATCTTGGCCGCGATTGGCATAATTGATGCCGATGCAGAGGATTTTTTCCGGCGCGGCAAGCGGCGGCAGCAATTCGACTTCGGCAAGCGGCACGTCGGGACGCACGCCTTCGGATGCGGCTCTGGCCTGGTCGAGCGCCTGGGCGCGGAAGACGTCGCTTAAGCTCTGGAAGCGATGCAGGCGGGGCCGCAGATCGACGATTCCCTCGCCGGCGACCGCGCCAAAGCTCGGGCGGCCGTGCAAAGCATAACTGGCAAGACGCATATCGCGCGCTCCCCCTAAATCCTCGCGGCCCGTGCCGACCCTTGCGTGCCGACCCTTGCGTGCGATGTGTTAGAAGTCGGCGGATCGACCGTCAACGGCGATCTCCTTGTCCCCGCTACGCGGGGAAGGATCGGGGTGAGGGGGATGAAAGCGCTTTTTCTCGACTGCAACGATCAGCTCGCGCCGGTCTGGCAGCGCGTGGTGCGCGCCGACGATCCGGCGATCGACGTCAATCGGCAACCCTATCCGCAGCAAGACCTGCCGCGGGTGCTCAAGGGCTACGACATCTGCATCGACGACCATTCCTATCTGCCGACCGAGTTGGTCGATCGCTGCGACGCGCTTAAGCACATCGTGTTTCTCGGCACCGGCCCCGCGAGCTATATGAACCTCGCCGAGCTCGCGGCACGCGGCATCAAGGTCCACACCATCCGGAATTATGGCGATACTGCTGTCGCCGAACATACAATTGCGCTGCTGTTCGCATCGTGCCGTGAGATCGCCCGCATGGATCGCGAAGTGCGCGCCGGCACATGGGTGCCGCATGAGGGCGTGCAGCTTCTCGGCAAGACGCTCGGGGTCATCGGCTTAGGCGGCATCGGCAGCGAGGTTCTGCGCATCGGCCGTGGCCTCGGCATGGAGGCGATCGCCTGGAACCGGTCGCCACGCCCTGGCGCGCCGCTCGTCGAACGCGACGAATTGCTGGCGCGATCGGACGTGATTTCGATGAATCTCACGCTCAATGACGAGACCCGCGGCTTCCTCGGCCCGGCGGAGTTCGCGCGCATGAAGCCGGGCGTGATCTTCGTCAACACGGCGCGCGCCGGGCTGGTCGACGAGGCGGCCTTCATTGCCGCTTTACGCAGCGGGCGGATCCGGCACGCCGGCCTCGACGTGTTTCATGCCGAGCCGCTTGATCCTGGCAACCCGCTGGTGCGCATGGATAATGTCACACTCACCGCGCATGCCGCCTTCCGCACGCTCGAAGCCTCGATGACGCTATTGCGCCGCGCCATCGATATCGTGCGCGATATCGTCGCGAAGAAAGCCTGAGCGCCTGTCCGGCGTGGCGCCAGCCGTCCTCCGATGCTATTGAGACGCAAATTTCCATCTTTGGATGTGCCTTGGCCGGGCGTGGCTTGTTGGACGCAGCTTTGGCGGCATTCTTTGGCGGCACTCTATGACCGAACGCATTTTCGAGATCGGGCTGCGCGTCAACGGCGAGGAAGTCTGTGAGCGGGTCGAGGCCCGCAAGACGCTGGTCGATTTCCTGCGCGACGATCTCGGGCTCACCGGCACGCATATCGGCTGCGAACAAGGCGTATGCGGCGCCTGCACGGTGCGCCTCGACGACGCGGTGGTGCGTGGCTGCCTCGTGCTCGCGGTGCAATGCGATGGCGCCGATATACAAACCATCGAAGGCATTTCGGATTCCGGCGTTATCGCCGATCTGCAGGACGCGTTCCGGCGGCGCAATGCCCTGCAATGCGGCTTCTGCACACCGGGCATGCTGATCGGCGCGCATGAGCTTTTGGCGCGCGGCGGGGTGCCGAGCCGTGATATGATCCGCGAACACCTTTCCGGCAATTACTGCCGGTGCACCGGCTACCAGGCGATCGTCGATGCGATCGAATCCGTCGCCCAAATGCGGGCGCGAAAGGCAGAGGCCTAAGCCATGAACGAGCACGCAAAACCGCTGACGT
Source organism: Xanthobacteraceae bacterium (assembly GCA_049650505.1). Lineage (GTDB taxonomy): Bacteria > Pseudomonadota > Alphaproteobacteria > Rhizobiales > Xanthobacteraceae > BOG-931. The sequence continues at coordinate 2,509 of JBASAH010000157.1, read as the reverse complement.
TGTCGGAGCGCGCCGACGAACTCGAAGAGCAGATGATGCACGAGCTTGGCGAGCGCATCGCCGTCAAGTCGACCTTGTTCAACATCGCCGACGGCAAGGTGGAGATGCCGAGCGGCCCGGCGCTGAAAGCCGCCAATCCGGACAAGTATTTTCTCATGGGCGCCGATCCGCGCCTGCCGAAAATGCCGGACAAGCCGACGCTGATCGATTTCTTCCACAACCGTTTCGCTTCACTCAATCATCTTTTGCAAAGCGCCACCCATGCGCTCAAGGGCGGGCATAGCGAGAAGGTCGTTCTGGCCTGCCTGCTGCACGACATCGGCGTCGCGGGCTTCATCCGCTGCGACCACGGCTATTGGGGCGCGCAGATGATCGAGCCCTATGTCGATGAAGAGGTGAGCTGGGCGGTGCGCATGCACCAGGCGCTGCGCTTCTTTCCCGATCCGTCGGTCGGCTACGAATATCCGGAAATGTACATCAAATATTTCGGCGCCGATTATAAGCCGGAGCCTTACATCGTTGCCGAATACGAGCGCGCCAGAAACCACAAATACTACATGACCTCGCGGCTGATTTGCGTAAACGATGTCTATTCGTTCGATCCGAACGCCAAGGTCGATCTCAATGACTTTGTCGACATCATTGGGCGCAATTTCCGCCAGCCGGAGGAAGGACTCGGCTTCGACAATTCACCGTCCGCGCATATGTGGCGCACGCTGATGTGGCCGACGCGGTTTCTCTAAAAAATTCCCCTCCCCCTTGTGGGGGGTAGGGGTGGGGGTGGTGCGCCGATGTCAAAGTACCGATCATGCGCGTGACCCTGGCACCCCCCTCCCAACCCTCCCCCACAAGGGGGGAGGGAGCAAACAAATGAAAATCGCCGAAGACCAGCCGTCCGGCCTCTCCGCGCTCGATCGGCCGAACTCCTATATCGGCCGCTCGGTGCCGCGGCCGAATCTGGCGCGGCTGACGCAAGGCCGCGGCCAATACGTCACCGATGTCGTATTGCCGCGCATGGTACACGTCGCGTTTGTGCGTTCGCCGCATGCGCATGCGCGGATTGCAAAGCTCGACGCGGCGACGGCTCGCAAAGCTGCCGGCGTAATAGCCGTGGTCACCGGCGCCGAACTTGCCGAAGTCATCACGCCGTGGGTCGGCGTGCTTACGCATCTCAAAGGAATAAAATCGGCGCCGCAGCACGCCATCGCCGTCGAGCGCGCCTGCTGGCAAGGCGAAGCGGTGTGCGCCGTGGTGGCGAAGAGCCGCGCGCAAGCCGAGGACGCCTGCGCGCTGGTCGAGGTCGACTATGAGGTGCTCACCGCGGTGACCGATCCAGAAACCGCGCTCGATGCCAAGACGCCGGTGATTCACCCCGAGCTTGGCGACAATCTCACCTTTGAGCGGGCGCTCAATGCCGGCGATCCGGACCGCGGCTTCGCCGAGGCGGATGCCGTGGTCGAAACGACCTTCGTGTTCGGCCGCCACACCGGCGTCACCAATGAGCCGCGCGCCGTCGTCGCCGACTGGAATGCGGGCGAGCAGCGCCTCACCGTTTATCAGGGCACGCAGGCGCCGCACATGACGCAGAACCTGTTCGCCAAGCATCTCGCGCTTGAAGAACACCAGGTTCGCGTCGTCACCAAGGACGTCGGCGGCTCATTCGGCATCAAGGTGCATGTCTATGCCGACGAGATGGCGACGGCGGCGCTGGCGAAATTACTCAAGCGGCCGGTCAAATTTGTCGCCGATCGGCTGGAGAGCTTCGTCACCGACATTCACGCCCGCGATCATCGCGTCGATGCGAAGATCGGCGTCAAGCGCGACGGCACGATCACCGCCTTCGCCATCGACGATCTGACCGGGATCGGACCCTATTCGGTTTATCCGCGCACCAGTGGCATCGAAGCCAATCAGGTCGTCAATCTGGTCGGCGGGCCGTATACCTGCCCAAATTACCGCGCCCGCGCCCGCGTCGTTTTTCAGAACAAGAACGTGATGTGCCAATACCGCGCTGTCGGCCACCCGATCGCGACCGCAGTGACGGAAGGTCTGATCGAGCTGGCGGCGGCCAAGATCGGCATGGACGTCGCCGAGATCAGGCGGCGCAATCTTTTCCCCGACGACAAGTATCCGGCGACCGGCGCGTCAGGACTGAAATTCGAGCGGCTGTCGCATCACGCTGCGCTCGACAAGATTTTGCGCATGATGGATTACAAAGGCCTGCGCGCCGAGCAGGCGCGCCTGCGCGAAAAAGACATTCCCCGTGGCATCGGGCTTGCCTCGTTCATCGAAGTCACCAATCCCTCGGCGGCGTTCTACGGCGTCGGCGGCGCGCGCATCTCCTCGCAAGATGGCGCCACGGTGCGGCTCGACGCCACCGGCGCGGTGTTCTGCCATTCCGGCGTCACCGAGCAGGGGCAGGGCGCCGAATCCGTGCTGGCGCAATGCGTCGCCACCTCGTTCGGGGTGCCGATCGAGCGCGTGCGCGTCATCACCGGCGACACCGACA
>JBASAH010000156.1:0-9242 GCA_049650505.1 Xanthobacteraceae bacterium | reverse complement strand
GGTTGCGGGGGAGTGTCCCGAGTGGCAAAGGGGGCGGACTGTAAATCCGCTGGCTTACGCCTTCGTAGGTTCGAGTCCTACCTCCCCCACCATCCTGCCAATAGTTCAGGTGCTTAAGCGAACAGCGTTCGGATGTGGCCGAACTCCCATAACGCAAGCCATATGACGCGACCAAGCGGATGGATTATTGGCTCGATCATTGACGCCGCCGTGGCCTTCTGGTGGGATGTCCCGGATGGCCAGTCCATAGCCCTCTCCATTAGGCTTGGCTGGATTTGGATTGCAATCTTTCTTGGCTCTCTCTTTTTCGCGAAATGGCGCGCGCTTTGGCTGCTCATTCTGGCGCCGTTTGCCCTCTACTGGCCAGCGATGTGGATTTTCGTGGCCCACGCTTGCGACTTGCTTGGGCGTTGCTAGTTGATCGGCGAGGACGCGATCGGCAGGCGCGACGCGACCCATTGGATGAAGGTGAAAACACGAAGGCCCCGGCAGTCAGGCGCGAGACCGAAAGGATCGAGGCAGATGACGTGGCGGTGTGCTGGCGGTTTACCGACAGCAATTTTGCCGGTGCTGTTGCTGGGCTGCGTTTCCCAGCCGATTACTCCGCCTGTTTGGTCTTATTACGATAACTGTGCAGCGCAGAATCCGTCATTCGATGCGATGGTTAAGTGCGGGAGAGAGAGACGACTGGCTGAGTGCGAACCGAAAAATCAGTGTTCGGCAAAGGGCACTCTATTTATGGATTATGCAGACTCGCTGGCGCTTTTAGTAAAAAACAAAAAACAGTCCGAAACCGAGGCATTTCGTCTGCTAGCTGAATATAAAACCGGGCGATCATGCACGGCGATAGGAAATACGGTGAATCGTCACTGAAGGCCCCGATGCATCAGGCCGCCTCTCATTGAGGCATTTGACGCACCTTCAATTTTTCACAGACATCTACCTTCCTTACCAGCATTCCCTTCTTGCAAGCTTCGGCCCGGCCGCGCTGTTTTCAAAAGCGCTGAAATCCCAGAATTGCCAACTTGGCCCCTCGCGTGACAGAAATCGGCATGCGCGAACGGGAATGGCAGTCAAAATTGCCGCGCCGCGGCCAAAATCGCGGGCGCGATCGGCGGGCGCGGCGACACGACGATGACAGTGCGGTAGTGCTGTACGGCTGGCATACCGTCACGGCAGCGCTGATCAATCCCAAGCGCCGCCTCCGCCGGCTGCTGGCGACCGAGAATGCGCTGCGCCGGCTCGCTGATGAAGGAATAGCCTCCCCGATTGCGCCGGAGGTGATGCGGCCCGATGCACTGGCCGCGCGGCTCACACCTGATGCCGTGCACCAAGGCTTGATCGCCGAAGCCGATCCCCTGCCCTCGCCGGCAATCGAGGATTTGCCGGCTGCCGGTATCGTGTTGGTGCTCGATCAGATTACCGATCCGCATAATGTCGGAGCGATCCTGCGCACCGCCGCCGCATTCGCGGTCGGCGCCGTCATCACCACCGCGCGCCACAGTCCCGAGGCTACCGGCGTATTGGCAAAAAGCGCATCCGGCGCGCTCGAATTGGTGCCTATCGCCGTCGTGCAAAATCTGGCGCGCGCGCTCGCCGCGTTGAAGGACCGCGGCTTTCTGACCGTCGGTCTGGATAGCGCGGCGCCGGACAACCTTGCCGCATTAGAGCTGCGCCAGCCGCTGGCGCTGGTGCTCGGGGCCGAAGGCCGCGGTCTACGGCAGCTCACCGGCGCGACCTGCGATCGTCTCGCCCGGCTCGATCTTCCCGGAACGATCAAAAGCCTCAACGTTTCGAATGCGGCAGCGCTGGCGCTCTACATTGCGGCACGCGGCACAGCGCAGACGTGATAAAAAAGATCCGAGACGAAAGATCACGACATTACCCATATCGCTTAATGCCGTAACGAAACCTTATTGGCTCGATGGCGAAGCGTCCGTTATTTCAGAGAGTCTCAATCTATCGAAGTCTTGGCTCCGAGCAGCCGGCGGCGGATGAAATTGCGCAGTGCCGCGGCGATCCCGCATAGCAGTGCAAAGGCGAGAGCCGTACCGATCAGCTCTTTGGCGATCGCTGGACCGGATTGTGGCTCGCTCCACGGAGCGAATAATTTGAGCGCGGCAGCAGCGAGGCCAATCGCGCCGCCATAACCGATCGCCCGCATTGTATTCCACGGTCGCATTCGCCACGTCCTTTTAAGCCAATGTCCCCAAGCCGCAGGCGCGTGATATGTCGCAGGATCAAGCTACCCGAAGAACCGCCGGGCCGGGCCCGGGGGGAACAGCAACACCACTCAATCGTTCTCGTTATTTAAGGGGCGATTCCGCATATTCCGAAGGGCTTGCGACATGAGGTCTGAAGCCGCTTCTCAAGAGGATGCCCGCCGCGCGGCGAGCCGGCAGGACATCGACAAAAAGTGCATCGACACGATCCGCACGCTGGCTATCGATGCGGTGGAAAAAGCGCAGTCGGGACACGCCGGTACGCCGATGGCGCTCGCGCCGGTCGCTTATACGCTGTGGCAGCAATTCCTTCGCTACGACCCGTCCGACCCGCTGTGGCCGAACCGCGACCGCTTTGTCCTGTCTGCAGGCCACGCCTCCATGCTGCTCTACGGCCTGCTTCATCTGGCCGGTGTACGCCGTATCGTTGGCCACCGCATCACCGAGGGTCCTGCGGTCAGTCTCGACGACATCAAAAATTTCCGCCAACTCGACAGCGTCACGCCGGGACACCCGGAATATGGCCGCACCAGCGGCGTTGAAACCACCACCGGTCCGCTCGGTCAGGGCTGCGGCAACAGCGTCGGCATGGCGATCGCATCGCGCTGGCTCGGCGCGCGATATAACCGGCCGGGTTCGACTCTCTTCGATTTCGATGTTTATACGATCTGCAGCGACGGCGACCTAATGGAAGGCGTCGCCAGCGAGGCGGCGTCACTCGCCGGGCATCTGCAGCTTGCGAACCTGTGCTGGATCTACGACAGCAATACCGTGACCATCGAGGGTCACACCGATCTCGCGATGAGCGAGGACGTTGCCACACGGTTCAAAGCTTATCACTGGAACGTTTTGCGGCTGCAGGATGCCAACGACACCGCCGGTTTTCCGCGCGCGGTCGAAATATTTCGTCGCACCGAGGATCGACCCACCCTCATCATTGTCGACAGCATCATCGGCTACGGCGCACCGCATAAGCAGAATACTGCAGCCGCCCACAGCGATGCCCTTGGCGCAGAGGAGGTCAGGCTGGCAAAACGCTCGTATGGTTGGCCCGAAGATGCGCAGTTTCTCGTGCCCGATGGCGTCTATGAATGCTTCCACAATGGAATCGGCCGCCGCGGGCGGGCGTTGCGTGACGAATGGGTGAATATTTTTGCCGGTTACAAGAAACAGAATCAGCAAGCAGGCCGCGAAATCGAGATCTTGTTGAAAGGCGAATTGCCGGACCATTGGGACGCTGAACTGCCGGCGTTTCCCGCGGACGAGAAAGGTCTCGCAACACGCGAAGCCTCAGGCAAGGTGCTCAACGCGATCGCAAAAACCGTACCCTGGCTTATCGGCGGCGCGGGCGATCTGGCGCCGTCGACCAAGACCGCATTTGCCGGAGCGGAGGCGCTTGAGGCCAACGCGCCCGGCGGACGCGTCATGCATTTTGGCGTGCGTGAACACGCCATGGGCGCCATCGTCAATGGGCTCCTACTCTCGAAGCTGCGCGCTTTCGGCGCGACGTTCCTCACGTTCAGCGACTATATGCGGCCATCGATCCGGCTTGCCGCGTTGATGGAATTACCGGTGTTCCACGTCTTCACTCACGACTCGATCGGCCTCGGCGAGGACGGGCCGACGCATCAGCCGATCGAGCAACTGGTGGCGTTGCGCGCGATTCCCAACATCGTCGTGTTGCGGCCTGCCGATGCCAACGAGGTGCGCGAAGCGTACAAGGTCATCATGAAGCTGGTTGATCGGCCGGCATGCCTCGTGCTCAGCCGGCAGAAGCTTCCGACCTTCGACCGCGGCCGCTACGCATCCGCGGATGGCCTGGCGCGCGGCGCTTACGTGTTGGCCGGCGCCGAGCATGGCGCACCGAAAGTGATCCTGATCGCCAGCGGCAGCGAGGTGCAGCTTTGCGTTACCGCTTACGAGCAGCTCAAGCGCGAGGGAATTGCCGCCCGGGTTGTCAGCATGCCAAGTTGGGAGCTGTTCGAGCAGCAGGATCGGCGTTATCGCGATGACATTCTGCCGCCAAGCATCACGACTCGGGTCACTGTAGAGGCTGGCGCCGTGATCGGCTGGGATCGCTATGCAGGGTCCGGCGGCGCGATCATCGGCATGCACAGTTTTGGCAAATCGGCGCCTGGGACAGACGTGATGCGGAAATTCGAATTTGTTGCCGATAAAGTGTTGCAGGCGGCCAAGGATCAGATTGCCCAAAGTGAGATTGCAGGAAAGCGTCCGTTATGAACCCGCTGAAAGCATTGCAAGATCATCGCCAAGCGATGTGGCTCGATTTTCTGTCCCGCGGCTTCATCGCCGATGGCCGGTTAAAAAAACTAAACGATGAGGACGGCCTGCGGGGTGTCACATCGAACCCTTCTATTTTTGAGCACGCCATTGGCCAGACCGACGAATATGACGACGCGATCAAGCGCATGTTGCAAAGCCATGACTATTCGCCGGGGCAAATCTTCGAAACGCTCGCGGTCGAAGATATTCGCAACGCAACCGATGTGCTGCGTCCGGTATTCGATGCCACGCGGGGCGCCGACGGTTTTGTCAGCATCGAAGTGTCGCCCTATCTCGCGCAAGATACGAACGGAACGATCGCCGAGGCAAAACGCCTGTGGCATGAGGTCGATCGGCAAAACTTGATGATCAAAGTTCCGGCAACGTCCGAGGGTCTGCCGGCCATTCACGACCTCACCGCCGAGGGCATCAACGTCAATATCACGCTGTTGTTTGCCCAACAGGTCTATGAACAGGTCGTCGAGGCCTATTTGTCCGGGCTCGAGGCGCTTGCTGCCAAGGGCGGCGAAATTACCCGAATGGCCAGTGTGGCGAGCTTCTTCGTCAGCCGGATCGATACCGAAGTCGATAAATTGCTCGACGAAAAGATCACGCGCGTCAACGACCCGGATGAAAAGGCGCGCCTGGCGGCGCTGAAGGGAAAAATCGCCATCGCCAACGCCAAGCTCGCCTATCAGCGTTACCTGCGGCTGTTCGCGGGAGAACGTTGGCATGCGCTCGCAGAACACGGCGCCAAGCCGCAGCGGCTGTTGTGGGCTTCAACCGGCACCAAGAACAAGGCTTACAGCGACGTCCTTTACATCGAAGAACTGATCGGCGCAGACACGGTGAGCACGATGCCGCTCGCGACGATTGACGCGTTTCGCGACCACGGCAAAGTTCGCGAAACTCTCGAGGCAGACGTTGCCGAGGCGCAACACCTGCTTGGCGAACTAGGCCGAGCCGGCGTTTCACTGCAAGCGGTTACCGAGAAGCTCACCCAAGACGGTATTCGACTTTTCTCCGATGCAGCCGACAAGCTCCACAGCGCGGTTGCGAAGAAGAGAAACGAAATCCTTGGTGAAAAGATCGACCAGCAGAAATTCGTTCTCGATCAGCAACTCAAGGAGCGCGTCGACGAGATAGTTGACGGCTGGCGCGCCCGCGGCGAGGTCCGCAAACTTTGGCGACGTGACAAATCGCTATGGACCAATACCGATGAGGACCGCTGGTTGGGTTGGCTCGACAGTGCCGAAGATGCGCAGATCAGGGATTACGTCGCATTTGCCAATGAGGTGAAGCAAGACGGCTTCAATGACGCGGTTCTTCTCGGAATGGGCGGCTCAAGTCTCGGACCCGAAGTGCTGGCGGCGACGCTTGGCCGTCAAAATGGCTGGCTCCGGCTGCGTATCCTTGATTCCACGGTGCCAGCGCAGATCGAGACGCTCGAAGCGAATTTGGATTTGGGCAAAACACTGTTCGTCGTGTCAAGCAAATCCGGCGGAACGACCGAACCCAATATCCTCAAGGACTATTTCTTTGCAAAGGTTGCGGAGAAAACCGGAAAGGATCAGGCAGGTAGACAGTTCATTGCGATCACCGATCCTGGGTCGGCGCTGGAACAGCGCGCCAAGGAGCAAAAGTTTCGACGGATTTTTTATGGCATCCCCGCAATCGGTGGACGATATTCGGTCCTCTCTCCGTTTGGACTCGTGCCGGCGGCGATCGCCGGCCTCAATATTGCGGAGCTTGTGGAATTGTCCCTCAACATGATCCGCTCGTGTGGACCGGACGTGCCACCCGCAGATAACCCGGGCGTCGCGCTCGGCATTGTGCTGGGCGCCGCTGCTGCGCGCGGGCGCGACAAAGTCACCATGCTGACTTCGCCGATGCTTAAGAGTTTTGGCGCGTGGGCCGAGCAATTATTCGCAGAGTCGACTGGCAAGCACGGCAAAGGCCTGATCCCAATCGATGGTGAGCCGCTCGGCAGAGCCGAGGTTTACACCGATGACCGGCTCTTTATCGACCTTGCCTTGAAAGGCGAAAACGATCCTGGTCACGAGGATAAACTCAAGAAGCTGGAAACTGCCGGTCACCCGGTCGTTCGCATCGTACAGAATTCGCCGGCGCATATCGTCCAAGAGTTCTTTCGTTTTGAAATTGCTACCGCGACCGCCGGCGCCGTGCTTGGCATCAATCCGTTCGATCAGCCCGATGTAGAAGCGAGTAAAATCAAAACGCGCGAGCTGACGAGTGCCTTCGAGGCGTCCGGTAAATTGCCCCAGGAAACGCCGGTCTGCTCGGAAAATTCCATCGCGGTCTATACCGATGAGACGAATGCCGCCGAGTTGCGTAAAGCCGGCGCCGGCGAGACGCTCGCTAGCTGGCTCGCGGCGCATATCGGCCGCATTACAAGCGGCGACTATTTTGCCCTGCTCGCCTATCTTGCACGCAATGAACAAAACACATCGCGACTGCAGCAATTGCGGCTCGCGCTGCGCGATCGCTGTCACGCCGCAACCTGCCTCGAATTCGGCCCGCGATTTCTGCATTCGACCGGCCAGGCTTACAAGGGCGGGCCGGACAGCGGCGTCTTTCTTCAAATCACAGCCGACGATAGCGACGATCTGCCTATTCCTGGCCATCGCGCCAGTTTCGCTGTGGTGAAGAATGCCCAGGCACGCGGCGACTTCGATGTTCTACTCGAGCGCGGCCGTCGCGCGCTGCGCGTTCATCTCAAGGGTGAGCTTGCCGCCGGCCTAGCGGCGCTGCAGACCGCGTTCGATCGCGTACTAGCGTGATCGGAGATTTCACATGCAGATTGGCGTGATCGGTCTCGGGCGCATGGGCGGCAACATTACGCGCCGTTTGATTCAGAACGGTCATGAGGCGGTGGTCTATGACCACGACGCTAATGCGGTTGCTACCTTGCGCGAAGATGGCGCGATTGGCGCCGCGGGCCTCGACAAACTTGTCAAACAACTGGAGCCGCCGCGCGCGGTTTGGCTCATGCTCCCGGCCGGTAAGATTACCGAAGATACCATCGGCCAACTCGCTGAGCTGCTTGCACCGGGCGACATTATTATCGATGGCGGCAATATTTTCTGGAAAGACGATGTTCGGCGCGGCAAAAAGTTGAAGGAGCGCGCCGTACATTATGTCGATGTCGGGACTAGCGGCGGGGTATGGGGACTCGAACGCGGTTTTCGCTCACGACGCGATCATACTTTCGCTGAAAAGATTCTATCCGCCATGCGCAAGGGGTTCGGCGCGCATGTCGAACCCAAAAACCGCAAGGCCAAGCCGTCATGACTTCGAAGACGGGCGCTACAAGGGGGCGCGCCGCCGATCCCTGTTGCCTCATCATTTTCGGCGCGTCCGGCGATCTTACACACCGGCTGCTCGTTCCGGCGCTTTACAACCTCGCCGCCGCGCGGTTGCTGCCGGAGGCCTTCGCGCTGATTGGGGTTGCGCGCAGCCCGTCGTCGAGCGAAGCGTTTCGCGCGGACCTCGCCAAGAGCCTCCCCCAATTCGCCAACCGATCGATCGATCAAAACGTGCTCAACCAGGTGCTCGGCTGCGTCGGTTATGTGCAAGGCGATCCCGACGACGAATCCACTTACGCAAATATTGACCGGGAGCTCACCCGCGTCGAACGCGAGCGTGCCACACAGGGCAATCGGTTGTTTTATCTGGCAACACCGCCCGCGGGATTTGCTCCGATCGGTCGTCACCTCGGCCAATCGGGCTTGGCACGGGAAAACGGCGCATGGCGGCGTGTCATCATCGAAAAGCCGTTCGGCACCGATCTTGCCAGCGCCCATGCGCTCAATCAAAAGCTCCTTAGCGTTCTCAAGGAGCATCAGATTTTCCGCATCGACCACTACCTCGGCAAGGAGACGGTGCAGAACATCATGGTGTTGCGTTTTGCCAATGGCCTGTTCGAGCCGATCTGGAATCGCGACCACATCGATCATGTGCAGATCACCGTTGCCGAATCGCTTACCGTCGGCCGTCGCGGCAATTATTACGACGCCACTGGCGCATTGCGCGATATGGTGCCTAACCATCTGATCCAGCTACTTTCGCTCATCGCAATGGAGCCGCCGTCACGCTTCGCAGCCGACTCCGTGCGGGCGGAGAAAGCGCAATTGCTCGAGGCCGTGCAGCTGCAGAACCGCGCCGAGGCCTTGCGCAATTCGGTAAGGGCGCAATACGACGATGGCTTTGTCGAAAACCAGCGCGTCGAAGCCTACCGCAAAACCAAGGATGTCGACCCGCACAGCACAACCGAAACCTATGTGGCGCTCAGGCTGATGATCGATAATTGGCGCTGGGCCAACGTGCCGTTTTATCTACGGACCGGCAAAGCGCTCCGTGGCAAGCAGACCGAGGTTGCAATAAAATTCAAGCAGGCCCCAATCGCCATGTTTCGCGATACGCCGGTTGATCGGCTTGCCGAAAACTTTCTGGTCATCGGAATTCAACCTAACGAATGCATCGGTCTCGAATTTAACGCAAAAACTCCGGGACCTTCGATCGCTATCGGCGGCGTGAGTATGACGTTCCGGTATGAAGATTATTTCGAAGCCGCGCCAAGCACCGGCTACGAAACTTTGATCTATGACTGCATGGTCGGCGATGCGATCCTTTATCCGCGGGCCGACGGAATTGAAGCCGGCTGGCGCGTCGTGCAGCCGCTCCTTGATGCCTGGCGCGACGCGCCAGACGAGCACC
>JBASAH010000155.1:0-4394 GCA_049650505.1 Xanthobacteraceae bacterium | reverse complement strand
AGCGCCGGATCACCTTGGATGAGGATTTCAAGGCTCTGCCGGTTCTTGAAACTGGCCCAGGTGGCGCGATCGGTCAGCGTATAGGCGTTCATGGCAGCGGCACTATTAAGCATCGGTCCCATGCCCTGACCCAAATTCCGATACCACCCGCTCTGTGGGTCTGGCTGGATGGCAGCCGATTTCCACAAACGAAGCTCCAGACGATTGGTGCCGCTGTCGTCGCCCCGGCTGGTAAATGGAGCCTCGGCGGCGGCGATTTGTATCAGAGCTTTTCGCGCGTTATTGAACCCGTGGATACCAGCCGGATCGGTATTCGGACCAACGATGATGAAATCGTTGTACATGACATGGCGCCGGTCGATTCCATAACCATCAGCAACAAACTTGTTTTCCCCGATGTGATCATGGATCAGCAAAGCGTCGGCGTCGCCGCGTTCGCCTATGGCAAGCGCTTGGCCGGTTCCGACAGCGACGACATGAACAGCAATGCCGGTTCCCGCCGTGAAAAGTGGCAAGATGTAACTGAATAGTCCGGAGTCTTGCGTTGACGTCGTTGAACTGAGCGTGATGAAGCGATCTCGGGCTTCTGCGGTGCTCACGACAATGATTGATAGGATTAGGGCAACGACGCGGATCATGTTCTCAGCACACGCGGGTTCATATTCGGAGTATTTGATTTAGCTCAAATAGCGCTGGACGGAAGGACGCACCCGACACTAGCGGCGACGTCGCCGAATGAAAACCTATGTCCGCTAAGGGTCATCAGCGGACATGACGGCTCCAATTTGCGATGTCCGCTTTGTCCCAGAAAGCAGATGCCACTCCTTGCGTTTTAATGCGAGAGCAGCACCGGCAGCGTCATTGACTGAAATATCGAACGGGTGACGCCGCCGAGCACGAATTCGCGCAATCGCGAATGCCCGTAGCCGCCCATCACCAGGAGATCGGCGGCGCTGTCGGCGGCGTGCGACAATAGCGCGTCGGCAACGTCGATATTCCCTCTGGAGATGCGGTGAACGTCGACTTTGAGTCCATGCCGGGCGAGATGCTGGCCGATATCGACGCCCTCGATCTCGTCTTCCTTGCCGCGTTCGCTGGTGACGCTGACGATTTCGATACGGCTGCTTTCGCCAAGGATCGGGATCGCGTCGGCAACAGCGCGCGCGGCGGTGCGGCTGCCGTCCCAGCAAATCATAACGTTGCCACTTTTGAATGGCGCCTTCTGAATGTATGGCACCATAATAATCGGGCGGCCGGATTCGAATAATGTGGTTTCGCCGATGATCTGCTCCATCGTGCTCATTTCCGGCTGGGCCTGTCCGACGATGGCGAGATCGAAGTGCCGCGCCATGCGGGCAAACTGGTCGCCGGCTCCGGTGAGGCTGGCAGTCAACATTTGAGGTTCGGCAGAAATCCCGGCACGGTCGGTCGCGGCGGTGAAATCCTTGATGGCGGCTTCCGCCGCCGTTTCGTTGTCGGCACGCTGGCTTTCGATCACGTCGGCGGGGATGTAGCCCGTGCCGGAGATGGGGACGACGGGATCGTAAATGAAAGCAACGCCGGTCAGGTGCGTTTGCAAGGCGGCGGCGACCGATACTGCATAATTGCCGACGGTGCTGCCGTTTCTGGCGACGCTTAGATTGACGATAATGTCTTTGATCATGATGGCGTCTCCCGGTCTGATGAAGCTATTTTAAGCCACCGGCCATCGTCTTGTGTCGGATTAATGCGCTGGCTCCATCTATTTCTTGATGTCGCCGTTGGCGTCGAATTGTTTGAGATAGGCCCACAGATCGTCGATCTCCTGCGGATTGGTAATTCCGGCGAAGGCCATTTTGGTCCCTGGGATCTTGGCTTGCGGGCTCCTGATATAGTCTTTGAAGGTCGCCTCGTTCCATACTAGGCCTGAATTCTTGTTGGCTTCGGAATAATTGAAGCTTGCCGCCGCCCCGGCATGGCGGCCGTCGAGCCCATTAAGGTCGGGTCCGACCTTGTTTTCCGCGCCGGGACCGATGGCATGGCAGGGCAAGCACTTGTTAAATGAGCGCTGGCCTTTCTCGACATCTTGCGCTGCGGCTGTTTGCAACATCGCGGGCAGGGCGGTTGCCGCAATCAATGTGGCAGCCGCGAGCAACGTACTTTTCATCTCATGCTTTCCTATCGCTAGTGTCCGCAAATGCATGACATGTGCTGACACGGCTGTTCAAGCGAGCCGGACGCGGCGTGTCAACGCCGGCCGAAATGCTATATCCGCCTGCTGATGCTTCTTTCATCGTGCAGCGACTGTCTGCGCGCCGATGCCGCAAAGGGTTATAATGTCGCCGGAAGCGCGTTAGAGGGTCCGATGTCGCTGCTGATGCCGCAATCCGATGCCGCTGTCCTTGCGCGCCGCGCCGAGATCGTCGCAGCGCTCAAGCGTATGGTGCCGGGGGAGGGCGTGATCGCGTCGGAGGAGGCGATGCGGCCGTTCGAGAGCGACGGTCTGACCGCCTATCGTCAGCTGCCGATGGTGGTCGTGCTGCCGGAAACGACGGCACAGGTTGCGACTATCCTCGCTTACTGCCACCGCGAAGGCATCAAAGTGGTGCCGCGCGGCGCCGGAACCTCGCTCTCCGGCGGCGCCTTGCCGCTCGGCGATGGCGTGCTGCTTGGCCTCGCCAAGTTCAATCGCATCCGCGAGATCGATTACGATAACCGTGTCGCCGTGGCCGAACCTGGCGTTACCAATCTGGCGGTGTCACAAGCGGTCGAGGCGGCCGGGTTTTATTACGCGCCCGATCCGTCATCGCAAATCGCCTGCACCATCGGCGGCAACGTCGCGGAAAATTCCGGCGGTGTGCATTGCCTCAAATACGGCATGACCACCAACAACGTTCTGGGCTGCGAACTCGTCCTGATGACCGGCGAGATTGTACGCCTCGGCGGCAAGCATCTCGATTCCGGCGGCTACGATCTCATGGGTATCGTCACCGGGTCCGAAGGCTTGCTCGGCGTCGTCACCGAGGTAACGGTGCGCATCCTCAAGCGGCCGCAGACGGCGCGCGCGGCAATCATCGGCTTTGCCGCTTCCGAAGACGGCGGCGAATGCGTCGCCAAGATCATCGGCGCCGGCATCATTCCAGGCGGCATGGAAATGATGGACCGGCCGGCCATTCACGCGACCGAGCAGTTCGTTCATGCCGGCTATCCGCTTGACGTTGAGGCCTTGCTCATCGTCGAACTCGACGGGCCGGCGGCCGAGGTCGATCACCTGCTGGAACGCGTGCAGGACATTGCCAGGCGATGTCGCGCGGTGACCTGTCGCGTTTCCAACTCGGAAGAGGAGCGGCTGTTGTTCTGGGCTGGGCGTAAGGCCGCTTTTCCGGCGGTCGGCCGCATCTCACCCGATTATTACTGCATGGACGGCACGATACCGCGGGCGAAACTGCCGCTGGTATTGCGCCGCATGCAGGAATTGTCGGCGAAATATGGGTTGCGCTGCGCCAATGTATTTCACGCCGGCGACGGCAATTTGCATCCGCTCATCCTCTATGACGCCAACAAACCGGGCGAACTCGAGCGCGCCGAGCAATTCGGCGCCGATATTTTGCGGCTATGCGTCGAGGTCGGCGGCGTATTGACCGGCGAGCATGGCGTCGGCGTGGAGAAGCGCGATTTGATGCCGACCATGTTCTCGGAGACCGATCTCAACCACCAGCAGCGGCTCAAATGTGCTTTCGACGACAAGAGCCTGCTCAATCCCGGCAAGGTGTTCCCGACCTTGCACCGCTGCGCTGAACTCGGCCGCATGCACGTGCATGCAGGGCGGGTCGCGTTTCCCGATCTCCCACGGTTTTGAAACATTGCTATGCGCAATCAGACGCGGCCATGAAATTCGGTCTGTTCACGTCGGCGCAGGCGAATAGCGGCGAGCTAGGTCCTGAGAGCGGGCAAGGCTTTCGCGACTACCTCGATTTCAACGTCACGGCCGAGCGGCTCGGCTTCCAGTCGAGCTTTTTGGTTGAACATCACTTCACCGGCTGGAACCAGGTTTCCTCGACGCTCATGCTATTGACCGCGCTCGCCATGCGCACGGCGCGGCTGCGGCTCGGCTCGGCGGTGATGGTATTACCCTGGCACAACCCCGTGCTGCTCGCGGAAGAGGCGGCGACGCTCGATCTGATCTCCGGCGGCCGGCTCGATCTCGGCATCGGCAAGGGCTACCGCCATAGCGAGTTCAAAGGATTCCAGATCGCGCCCGAGGAGGCCGAGGCGCGCTTCGACGAGGCGCTTGAGATCATGATACGCGCTTGGACCGAGCGCAGCCGCTTTTCGCATCGCGGCCGGTTCTGGCACTTCGAAGAGATCGTGGTCGAACCGCCGCCGGCGCAAAAACCGTATCCGCCGCTTTGGGT
>JBASAH010000154.1:0-2198 GCA_049650505.1 Xanthobacteraceae bacterium | reverse complement strand
GACAGATATTTTGACAGCTTCGTCGATAGGACCTCCAGCGCCCGCTTTTGCTCGTTGATCACGGCGTTCGCCAGTTCGGCCTTGCGATTGGCCTCGCGAATCTCCTCCTCGGCGTTCTTGATTGCGGTGATGTCCGTATAGACGGCGACCGTGCCGTCCTCCGCAGTCTTCCGCTCGCTGATCTGGATCCACCGACCATCGGCGCGGCGCTGGACATGGGGCTCGCCCGGCGACCTGTGTCTCGCCACACGTTCGGCGATCCATTCCGCCGCGCGACCTTTGGCTCCTTCCACTAGACCCTGCTCCGCCGCATTGCGGATGATGCTCTCGAACAGCGTCCCGGGCGGCGGCGTGCCCGAGCCGGGATAGAGAATCTCTCCATATGCGCTGTTGCAGACCACGAGATGATCCTGGGCGTCGTACAACGAGAATCCCTCTGGGATCGACTCAAGCGCGTCAGTCAGGCGCTGCTGGCTGCGGCGGGAGGCGATGTCCGCCTCCTTGGCCGCCGTGACATCGCTCCATGACCCGACCACTTCGACGGGTTGGCCGTCCTTGTCACGGACGAGACGCTGATCGTCGCTCACCCAGCAGTAGGAACCATCCTTCTTGAGAAATCGGTATTCGAATTTATGGGCGCCCTTCCTGAAGAGCTGGGCCGCGCCCGCCTCGACTGCGGCGACATCATCGGAGTGCACGCAGCGACGCCAGAAATCGGCGCTTTCCAGATATTCCTGCGGATCGTAGTCGAACAGGTCCTTGATATTCTGGCTGATGAAGGTGGGCGCAAAATCTCCGGTCGCCTTGTAGCTGTAAATGACGGCCGGCGCGGCGGACAATAGGTGTCCAATACGGTCTTGCGCAGCGACGAGAGCTTCCCCGATCTGCTTGCGCGCGGTGATGTCGCTCCAGGAGCCGACCACCTCGGTCGGGTCGCCCGCTGCGTTGCGTACCAAGTGCAGCTCATCGCCGATCCAGCAATAGGCGCCATCCTTCTTGCGGAATCGGTATTCGACGCTGAGACGGCCGTGCTCCATGAGGCGGGAATACTCCCTTAGGACGCGGCGGCTGTCCTCTGGATGGACGCGGCTCAGCCAGAAATCCGCGCTCTCGAGATATTCCTCGCGATCGTACGCAAGCAGGTCCTTGACGTTTGAGCTGATGAAGGTCGGAGCATAGTCGCCGGTCGCCTTGTAGCTGTAGAGCACTGCCGGCGAGCTCGCGAGAAGGCGCTCCACACGATCCCGGGTCGCAGCCGCGGCTTCCTCCGCTTGCTTGCGCTCGCTCACGTCGCTCCAGGAGCCGATGACTTCGATCGGTTGACCGTTGTGGTCGCGGATCAGCCGTTGGTCGTCACTCACCCAGCAATAGGCGCCATCTTTCTTGAGAAACCGGTACTCGGCGGTGAGGCGGCCGGTCTTGAAAAGCTGGACGATACTAGCCTCCACGGCAGCAAGGTCCTCGGGATGTACCTTCCGTCGCCAAAAGTCGGCGTTCTGGAGATACTCGCGGGGCTGATATCCCAGGACTTCCGTGATGTTCTCGCTGACGAAGGTCGGCGCGAAGTCCTCGGCCGCCTTGTAGCTGTAAATCACTGCGGGCGAACAGGCGAGCAACAGCGCCAGACGCGAATGCGCCGCCGCCTTTGCCTCTTCTGCCGCCTTGCGCTTGGAGATGTCGCTCCACGATCCCACGATTTCCAAAGGCTTGCCGTCGGTGCTGCGGATAAGATGCTGCTCATCATTCACCCAGCAATAGGAGCCATCCTTGCGGCGAAACCGATATTCCACCGTGTGGATCCCGTTTTGGAAGAATCCAGCTATTTCGGTCTCGACGCGGGCGAGATCATCCGGGTGGACCCGGTCGCGCCAGAAGGACGGATCCTTAAGATATTCGGTAGGGGCGTATCCAAACACTGCGATGATGTTGTCGCTGACGAAGGTGGGAGCGAAGTCGCCGGTCGCCTTGAAGCTATAGATCACCGCAGGCGACGAACTCAGCAATCGCGCCAATCGTTCCTGCGCCGCAGTCTGTGCCTCCCTTAATCGCTGGCGAGCCAGGCTGTCGTGCTCGCGTGCGGCGTTCTTTAGAGCCTGCTCGACGATGGCGGCGGTCTGGTCGGCGTCATAGTGGTCAGGGGCAATTTGCAAAGTCCTCTGCAGGGTCGCCGCGGCGACCCGTGCACGTTCTTTCAGCGT
>JBASAH010000153.1:0-12446 GCA_049650505.1 Xanthobacteraceae bacterium | reverse complement strand
CTTCGGAATCAAAAGGGACACTGGCAAATATATAATTCTAGTGCGATTTTTGGATTTGAAGTTCCTATGAGAGCTCCCGACTGAACTGCGGGAACTTCAAATCCACCGTACTAGTCCCACGCCGCTTGTAAGTCTCCAAGATTTGCAATCCCCAAGGATGATGTGATGGCGATCGAGCGCACGTTCTCGATCATCAAGCCCGATGCCACCGCCCGCAATTTGACGGGGGCCATCAACGCGATGATCGAACAGGCGGGTTTGCGCATTGTGGCGCAAAAGCGCATCAAGATGAGCCGCGAGCAGGCGGAAACGTTCTATGCCGTGCATCATGGGCGGCCGTTTTTTCGCGAGCTCGTTGATTTCATGACCTCCGGACCCGTGGTGGTGCAGGTGCTCGAAGGTGAAAACGCGGTGACTGCCTATCGCGACATCATGGGCGCGACCGACCCAGCCAAGGCCGCTCCCGGCACCATTCGCAAAGTGCATGCAAAATCGATTGGCGAGAATTCGGTGCACGGCTCTGATGCGCCGGAAACCGCGGTTAACGAAATTGCGCAGTTTTTTGCCGGCAACGAAATCGTCGGCTGAGGCGCCGCGCGGTGACTCTAATCGCCGAATATTTTAATCCGGTCCTGTGGCGAGACTGGTTTAATGCCGGGATCAATGAGTTCGGCCATACTGCCTTCTGGTTCGCCGTAGTCCAGATCATCCTCATCAATGCTTTGCTGTCCGGCGACAACGCCATTGTGATTGCCATGGCGTGCCGCGGACTGCCGCAGCAGCAACGGCGCTGGGGGCTCATCCTTGGCGCCGGCCTCGCCGTGCTTTTGCGGATCGTTTTTACCGTGGTCCTCGCCTCGCTCATGATGCTGCCATACCTGAAGCTCATCGGCGGCGCGGCGCTTTTGTATATTTCGGCCAAGCTTCTCGTCCCGGAAGGCTCAGATAAGAACGAAGTTGAAGCAGCCGCGCATCTGTGGCGCGCGGTGTTGCTCGTCGTGATTGCCGATATCGTCATGAGCTTCGATAATGTGGTCGCCATCGCCGCGGCCGCGCGCGGCGATTTTTTCTTGCTGGCGATTGGGCTCGCCATTTCGATCCCGTTCCTCGTCGTCGGCGCAGCGCTCGTCGCGGTGCTGCTCGATCGTTTTCCGATTTTAATATGGGCCGGCGCGGCGCTGCTCGGCTGGATTGGCGGGCAAACCATGGCGACCGATCCAGTATTCTCCGCGCGTTTCGCCGCGCTCGGGGGGACCGTGGCACGACAAGTCGAATTCGCGGCGTCCGTTTCCGGCGCCGCGCTGGCAATGGCGGCTGGTGGATTATGGCTGCGGTGGCGGCAATCGCATGCGCGCAGCGACCCGCCAACAAACGACGGACCCGTTGCACTCTTCATCGCTAAATTTTTTCAGATGTGGGCAAAACGGCGTTAGCGCGCAGCCATGCTTGCGCCGCATTTTTCCTGCTTGCTGACCGCGCAATCGGATTTTGGCCATCCGGCTGGTGCTGCCTTGCCGACACGATCGCCTTGGACTTCCCCGCTTCGGACTTTCCCCCAAAATCTGGCTTGTGGCGCGTATCGCAGAATTGCACGCGATGTGCATCTTCTGCGGCCGCGTCTTCGCTGACATCTGGAATGACTTAGGAGACGGACGATGCAGAAGGGCACCGTCAAGTGGTTCAATCCGACCAAGGGCTACGGGTTCATCAAGCCGTCGAGCGGCGACAAGGATGTGTTCGTTCACATTTCTGCCGTAGAGCGCGCCGGCTTGCGCACGCTCAACGAGGGCCAAACGGTCGAGTACGAACTGGTCACAAACCGCGGCCGAACCTCGGCGGAAAACTTGAAAGTTGCGTGAACCAAAGGCGGCCCTGTCCGGCTTCTCGTAGCCCCCGGTCTCACACCGGGGTTTTTTTATTGACCGCGAAGCGATCAGCGCGCGCAAGCCTCGTCGCGGGCGCCAGCAAATTTGACGTGGCCTTCGGCAACCAGGCGCAGGGCCTCCGGATAGATTCGGTGTTCGATCTCTAGAACGCGCGCCGCCAAAGTCTCTTCGCTGTCGCCTTCCAATACCGGCACCGATTGCTGGAGGACGATCGGTCCGGCGTCGGTTTCCTCGACGACAAAATGTACCGTCGCGCCGTGCTGCTTCACGCCGGCATCGAGCGCGCGGCGATGCGTATGCAGGCCTTTGAACTGCGGCAGCAAAGCCGGATGAATGTTGAGGATGCGGCCGCGCCAGCGTCTGATGAACCAGGATGTCAACAGCCGCATAAAGCCGGCGAGGCATATCAGCTCGATCCGATATTTCCGTAGCTCCTCATCAAGCGACCGTTCGAATGCTTCACGGTCGTCGCTAAACTGGCGGTGATCGACGACGGCCGCGACGATGCCTGCGTCGCGGGCGCGCGTGAGCCCAGCAGCATCAGGTTGGTTCGAGAGTACGAGCGCGATTTCGGCTGGGTAGTCTTTGCCCTGCGCCGCCTCGATCAGCGCGACCATGTTGGATCCGCGCCCGGAGATCAGCACCGCAACGCGCTTTTTCGTCATCGCGGCGGCCACGACAGATCAAGACGTCCGGCAAACGCGACGGCGCTGCCAGCTTCCGCCGCAATGACTTCGCCAAGCGGGACGACTTTCTCGCCATGCGTGGTCAGGCATGCGATGGCGGCGTCCGCTTTTTGCGGATCGAGCACGGCCACTATGCCAATGCCGCAATTGAACGTCCGCAGCATTTCCTTTTCGCCGACATTGCCTGTCGCGGCGAGCCATTTGAATACCGGCAAGACTGGCATGCGATCGAGCTGCAGGCGCACGGCAAGTCCGGGCGGCAGAACGCGCGGAATATTTTCGATCAAGCCGCCGCCGGTGATGTGCGCCAGCGCTTTGACCGCCTTGCTGTCGCGGATCGCGGCGAGGCAAGAGCGTACGTAAAGCCGCGTCGGCGTCAGTAGCGCCTCGCCCAGGCTCCGCGCCGGCTCGAATGGCGCGGGAGCCTGCCATTTCAGGCCGGCGTCGGCGACGATCTTTCTGACCAATGAAAACCCATTGGAATGCACGCCGCTCGCCGCGAGCCCGACCACAACATCGCCGGCAGCGATGTCGGCGCGCGGTAGGATGTCGTTTCGCCCGACCGCACCGATCGCAAACCCAGCGAGGTCGTAATCGGCGGGCTGATAAACTCCAGGCATTTCCGCAGTCTCGCCGCCGATCAGCGCGCAACCGGCTTCGCGACAAGCCGTCGCGACGCCCTTTACCACCGTCGCCCCGATCGCCGGATCGAGTTTGCCGCAGGCAAAATAATCGAGAAAGAACAGCGGCTCGGCGCCCTGCACGATAAGGTCGTTGACCGACATGGCGACAAGATCGATGCCGATCGTATCATGTCGCGCGGTTTCGATCGCGATCTTGACTTTGGTGCCGACGCCGTCGGTCGCGGCAACCAGAATCGGATCCGTGAAGCCGGCAGCTTTGAGATCGAAAAGCCCGCCGAAACCGCCGATTTCGGCACCGGCGCCGGACCGCGCCGTCGCGCGCACCAGCGGCTTGATCAATTCCACCAGGCGGTTGCCGGCATCGATGTCGACACCAGCGCCCGCGTAGCGTGCATCTCCCACGAAATCACCATGCGGACGGCCGAGCCTTGCTCGACAGTCGTAGCCTTTGCTCGCGCCTCCTACGTCGGAATCGCGGGGTGTGCAAGGAGGCCGGCGCGCCGCTATAATTTGGCTTGCAAACAATGGCGCGCCGGGAATCGGATATCACGGCGGGGTTGGCGAATGGGGCAACGCGCGGCCGGTCCGCGCAAGCGTACTGGAGGCTGGGGACAGTTTGAGCATCCCGAATCTAATCACCTTAGGCCGGATTTTGCTGGTGCCTGTCGTGGTCTGGGCGATCACGCTGGGCGAGATGCGCATCGCCTTCGCATTGTTTCTTGCGGCGGGCATCAGCGATGCGGTCGACGGCTTTCTTGCCAAGCGCTTCCACATGAAGAGCGAGCTTGGCGCTTACCTCGATCCGCTGGCCGATAAGGCGCTGATCGTTTCCATCTATGTATCGTTGGGGATTGCCGGCGTGCTGCCGATCTTCCTGGTTATCCTCGTCGTCTCGCGCGATATCATGATTATCAGCGCCTTCATGCTGGCTTGGCTGGTCGGCAGGCCAATGCCGGTGCGTCCGCTGCTCGTGTCGAAAGTCAATACCGTGGCGCAAATTCTATTGGCAGTTCTTGTCCTCGCGGAGCGGGCGTTCGGCTTTGATTTTACTCTTCTGTCGAGACTGACCATGGCTGCGGTCGCGCTCTTGACGCTGCTTTCGATCGCTTTCTATCTCGCCGAATGGGTCCGGCACATGAACTCCTTCGGTGCCGGCCACTGACCTAACTTTTGAGCAGCGCCATGCGATTCGAGCGCAACATCGTGTTTTGGATCGCCGCGCTGGCGATTTTGATCGGCCTGCTGTGGCTGCTCAGTCCCATCCTGCTGCCGTTTGTGCTCGGGATCGCAATCGCCTACGCGCTCGATCCACTGGCTTATCGACTGACCAAACGCGGCATGAGCCGGCTTGTTGCCGCGCTGGTCATCCTCGGCGGCTTTGTTACCGCGCTTACATTGTTGGTGCTGCTCATCGCGCCGGTTTTGGCACAGCAATTCTCCGCCTTCATCGACAACGCTCCGGCCTACGCGCTGCGCCTACAGGCGATGGTAAGCGATCCCGCCCATCCGTGGATCAAGCGTGTTATCGGCGACAATCTCTTTGGCTCCGGCTAGTCCGTAGGCGATCTAACGAATCAAGCGATGGGATATTTGACTGCCGTACTGGCTCCGCTTTGGACCAAGGGCCAAGCACTGATTTCAATTTTCTCGGTAGTGATCATCACGCCGGTGGTAGCGTTTTATCTGATCTGCGATTGGGATCGCGTGATCATGAGTATCGATCATCTGGTGCCGCTGACGCAGCGTGAGACAGTGCGCCGTCTCGGCCGTGAGATCGATGCGACGATCTCCGCCTATGTACACGGTCAATCCAGCGTCTGCTTGATCCTCGGTTCATACTATGCGGTGGGACTGACGCTGGCCGGATTGAGCTTCGGCTTGCTGATCGGGGTCATTTCGGGGCTGATCAGCTTCATTCCCTATGTCGGTTCATTGACCGCGCTCGTACTTTCGCTCGGCGTCGCTTTGGCGCAATTTCTTCCGGACTGGGGCCGGATCGCGATCGTCGCCGGAATCGTTGTGTTCGGCCAGTTCATGGAGGGCAATGTACTGGCGCCAAAGCTAGTGGGCAAAAGTGTCGGATTGCATCCGGTGTGGCTGATGCGGGCTGTTGCTGGCGGTACCTTTAGCCGCTGCCTCTGGCGTCCTCATTCGCTTCGCACTGGCGCGCTATCTTGCAAGTCCGCTCTATACCGGTAATCGGCCGCCGTAAGCGGCCAGTACATCGTCAGGCCAGTGGATCGTCAGGGAATGTCTTCGCACGCAACAGCCTCGGACAAGACGTCCTCTCGTCCCCGCCAGCTTGCGCTTGCGCTCGACCATCCGGAAAGTTTTGCCCGGGAGGATTTTCTGCCCGGGCCGGGCAATGAGGCGGCGCTTGCGTTGATCGATGCCTGGCCGGACTGGCCGTCGCGCGCGGTAGCGCTGATCGGACCCGAAGGCTCGGGCAAGAGCCATTTGGCGAATGTCTGGGCGGCGGCCGCAGGTGCGCGCACGGTCTCGGCAATAAACATCGGCGCCTTCGAAGTGCCGGCGATGTTAGCGACCGGCGCGCTCGTGATTGAGGATGCTGGCTCTGGGATCGACGAGCGGGCACTGTTTCATCTGATCAATCTCGCCCGGGAAGAGCAGGTTTTTCTGCTGT
Source organism: Xanthobacteraceae bacterium (assembly GCA_049650505.1). GTDB lineage: Bacteria > Pseudomonadota > Alphaproteobacteria > Rhizobiales > Xanthobacteraceae > BOG-931. The sequence continues at coordinate 6,586 of JBASAH010000153.1, read as the reverse complement.
TCACGGCGCGCACCGCCCCGTCGGCCTGGCAGATATCTACGCCAGACGTGGTATCCCGCCTGAGAGCGATCCCGACTGCGCTGTTGCAAGCGCCCGACGACGCAATGCTGCGCGGCGTCATGGTGAAACTTGCGGCCGATCGCCAGCTTATCCTGGATGACAGCCTCGTCAGTTATATCGCGAGTCGGATCGAGCGTTCCTTTGCAGCCGTTCGCAGCGCGGTTATGGCCTTGGACCAAGAGGCCTTGCGGCAAAGCCGGCCGCCAAGCCGCGCCTTGGCCGCGGAACTGTTCCGCGACCGCGGCTGATTTACGCGGGCGGATCGCCCCCCATTTTGGTCGGATTGGATGGTCGATGCGCCGGGCTTGACGGGACGGCGCGTCGCGCCGCCTTATGTCGATGGCGGCATTCATCGGATTGTAACGAAAGTGGCCCAACTAGCGTTAGACGAACACGGATCGGCAATGGAAATGAGCCAAGTTGCTGTATCGCCTCGAGAATCGGTCGCCGCCCGGCGGCTGGAAATGCCACGCCCGCAAGATTCCGATCAGCGGCAGCCCGCTTCTGACCTCGCCGCCAGCCCCGATCGCTTTATCAACCGTGAGTTGTCCTGGCTGGATTTTAACAGCCGCGTCCTTGAAGAGTCGGCGAACCGTCGCAACCCGCTGCTCGAACGGCTCAAGTTCCTGTCGATTTCGGCGAACAACTTGGACGAGTTTTTCATGGTGCGCGTCGCCGGTCTTGGCGCGCAGCTACGCGAAGGTATCAGCACCAAAAGTCCGGAAGGGCTCACTCCTGCCGAGCAGCTCGTTCGCATTGCCGAAGCCGTCGCGGTGCTCGTCGAAGACCAGCAGGCGCAATGGCGCACGCTGCGCGCCGAACTCGCGGCGGCCGGTATCGTGCTTGTGGATGGTCCCGATGTCACGCGCGCGGAGAAAGTTTGGCTCGAAGATTATTTTCTTGCCCATGTTTTTCCACTATTGACGCCGCTCGCCATCGATCCGGCACATCCGTTCCCGTTCATTCCCAATCTCGGCTTCACGATCGCGCTGCAGCTTGCTCGCGGCAAGGACGGCAAGGCGATGAACGCGCTGATCCGCATCCCGAACCGCATCGAACGCTTCGTGCGGCTGCCGCAGGCAGGGGAGGGCGGCGAGGCGCGGCTGATTTCGATCGAAGGCGTTACCAGCTTATTCATCGGTAAGCTCTTTCCCGGTTACGCGGTGAAAGGGCTCGGCGCATTCCGCGTTATCCGCGACTCCGAAGTTGAAATCCTCGAAGAGGCGGAAGACCTGGTGCGGCTGTTCGAGACGGCGCTCAAGCGGCGGCGGCGCGGTTCGGTGATCCGGCTCGATATCGAGGCGACGATGCCCGACGAATTGCGGCGCTTTGTGCAGCGCGCGCTCGATGTATCCGACGACAGCATCTTTTCCGTGGACGGCGTGCTGGCCCTCAACGAGATGGGCCAGATCGCCAGTCTCAATCGGCCCGATCTGGAATTTGAGCCTTATGCGCCGCGCTATCCTGGCCGCGTCCGCGATCATGGCGGCGATTGCTTCGCCGCCATCCAGCAGAAGGACATGGTCATCCACCATCCGTTCGAATCTTTCGACGTGGTGGTGCAGTTCCTGCAGCAGGCCGCGCGGGATCCTGAAGTAGTCGCCGTCAAGCAGACGCTTTACCGCACGTCGGCGGATTCGCCGATCATCAAAGCGCTGGCCGAGGCCGCCGAAGCGGGAAAGTCCGTCACTGCACTGGTCGAATTGAAGGCGCGATTCGACGAGGAGGCCAACATCCGCTGGGCGCGCGACCTGGAGCGGGCCGGCGTGCAAGTCGTCTTCGGCTTCATCGAACTGAAAACCCACGCCAAGCTGTCGCTGGTGGTTCGGCGCGAGGGTGCTTCGCTCGCCTCCTACGTCCATGTCGGCACCGGCAATTATCATCCGGTCACCGCGCGCATCTACACCGACCTTTCGTTCTTCACCTGCGATCCGATCATTGCGCGCGACGTCAGCCGCGTTTTCAACTTTGTCACCGGTTACGCCGAACCGGCCGAACTTGAGCGCATGGCCGTTTCGCCATTGTCACTGCGCAAGCGCATTCACCAGCATATCGATGAGGAAATCGCGCACGCCAAAGCCGGGCGGCCGGCCGCGATCTGGATGAAGATGAACTCGCTGGTCGATCCCGACATCATCGATGCGCTGTATGACGCTTCGAATGCCGGCGTACCTGTTGACCTCGTGGTGCGCGGCATCTGCTGCCTGCGGCCGGGCGTTCCCGGCCTGTCCGAGCACATCCGCGTCAAATCGATCGTCGGCCGCTTCCTCGAACACGGCCGCATCTATTGCTTCGGCGCCGGGCATGGCCTGCCGCATGCGAAAGCGGCGGTCTACATTTCGTCGGCCGACATGATGCCGCGCAATCTCGACCGTCGCGTCGAAGTGCTGTGCCCGATCCTCAATCCGACGGTGCACGAACAGGTGCTCGACCAGATCATGGTCGCCAATCTCAAGGACAACCAGCAAAGCTGGCAGCTGCACGGTGATGGTTCGTCGTCGCGCATCGTGCCCGGTCAGGGCGAGGAGAACTTCAACTCCACGACCTATTTCATGACCAATCCGAGCCTGTCCGGCCGCGGCAAGTCGCCCAAGGATTCTATCCCGCGTTTGCGCCACCGGCCGGAACGCATGTGACACGCGCGCGAATCGCGTAGGTTGCGGCGGCCATGCCGGGCAAAGTCGTGTTAGGCAAACTCGTGCCACGTAACTCACGTCGCGCCAGCGTATCGTCAAACCAGTCTGGCGGGCGCGAATTCACCTCGTTGTAGAGCCGCGCCTGTTCTTTAAGGCCGCAACGGCGGATTACGCTTTCGGTCATTTGATTCCATGCCACGCGCCTACTCCGATGCCCAAGGACGTCTCGATCACGGTCCGCCGATTGCCGTCGTCGACATCGGTTCGAATTCGGTACGCCTCGTTGTCTACGAGGGGCTGACGCGCAGCCCGACCGAACTGTTCAACGAAAAAGCTCTGTGCGGGCTCGGTCGCGAGGTGCAATCGACACGATTGCTCGCCGCCGACGCTGTTCAGCACGCACTCGCGACGCTCAAGCGTTTTCGCGCGCTGTGCGAAAAGATGAAGGTCGAGAAAATCTTCGCCATCGCCACGGCGGCGGTGCGCGATGCCAAGAACGGGGCTCCATTCATCAAGCTCGCCGAGCGCACCATCGGCGCGGATATCGAAGTGTTGCCCGGCGGACGCGAGGCGGAGCTTACCGCGCTGGGCGTGATTTCCGGCGTGCATCGCGCCGATGGCGTGGTCGGCGATCTCGGCGGCGGCTCGCTCGAATTGGTCGATGTGCGCGGCATGCATGTGCGCCACGGCTTGAGCCGTCCGCTGGGCGGCCTGGCGCTTGCCGATATTTCGGCAAAATCGATCAAGAAAGCCGAGAAATTCGTCAAGAAGTCGCTCAGTGGTCTACCGGTTCTCAAAGCTTGCGAGGACCGCACCTTCTATGCGGTCGGCGGCACCTGGCGTTCGTTCGCGCGATTGCACATGTGGCAGACCGGCTACCCGCTGCATGTCATGCACGGCTATGCGATCCGCACCGACGAGGCGCTCGAATTTGCACGCCTGGTGCATCGGGTCGACGTCGACACGCTCGCCAATATCGAAGTGGTGAATAGTGCGCGCCGGCCGTTGTTGCCCTACGCGGCGCTGGTGCTCGAATACATTCTGCGCGCCGGCAAGCCGCGCCAGGTGGTGTTTTCCGCGCTCGGCATCCGTGAAGGCCTGCTCTATTCGCTACTCAAGAGGAAGGACAAGGAGAAGGACGCGCTGATCGAAGCGGCGCGGCATCTCAACCAATTGCGCTCGCGCTCGCCGCGCCATGGCGAAGAGCTGATTGCTTGGACCGACCGCTTCATGGCGACTTCCGGCCTTGAGGAAAGTGGCGAGGAGCGCCGGCTCCGCCATGCCGCATGCCTGATGGCCGACATCGGCTGGCGCGCGCATCCCGATTACCGCGGCGAGCAATCGCTTAACATCATCGCGCATGGCGGTTTTTCTGGCATCGATCATCAAGGCCGCGCTTATCTCGCGCTGGCGGTGTTCTTCCGCCATGTCGGCCTGGTGATGGACGACGAACTCTCGCCGCGGCTGCGCGAGCTTGTCTCGACACGGCTCCTCGACCGCGCGCGCGTGCTGGGCGCGGCGTTGCGGCTCGCTTATGTCGTGTCGGCGGCGATGCCCGGCGTTCTTAAGGAGACGCCGCTCGCGATCGAGCGTCATCGTCTGGCGCTGCGGCTGCCCGACGAATTCGCAGCTCTTGCCGGCGACCGCGTGCTCAACCGGCTGCGCTCGCTCGCGCGCCTGATCGGTCGCGAGCCGGTGATGCTGATGGGGTGAGATCTACGGTCGCCGAAAGGACAACCGGGTATCTCGCCAGCCAGCGCAGTTATAGAATCATTTTGGATAGCCCGGCCGAAACGTAACCGCGGCGATAAGACCGATTACGATAAAGATCGCCAACACGAACAACTGCGCAATCATGAACGGCGGCTCGGACTGCGTCGGCGCCAGCGCATTGAGGGCCGCAACCTTTATGAAGCTCTGCACCACGAGAACAAAAACATTCAAGTAGAGCGCTGCAATTGCGGTGACCACATAGATCCAGCGCCATGCGCCGATCAGGTGCTTGCCGTAATACGCAAACAGCGCGACCAGCAGGATCACACAGGACACTATCCCCACGCCCAATGCCGGCGTGAAGCCGTGAATCGGAAAAAGAAATCCCGTCACGCTGGTTAGAACCGTCGTGAATAGAAACAGTGCGCTGGTACCGGGCAGTCTGTGCGCAGCGAACATTCCACCAACGGCGATTAGACCACTGCCGATGGCGATCAGCGTAATAACAACATGCAAGAGAGTGAATTCCTGAATCGACATTCCGAGTATCATGACACCCTCACAATCGTGGGCGCGATCATGGCAGCTTAATCCGCCGCCATGATCTTTTGTACCGTAAGCCGCATGCCCGCGGCTAGGCGGCGACGGCCTGTTTGCTCGACTTCGCTTGAATGAACGGTAGCAGATCGGCGTTGATCGTTTCCGCTTGCGTGGTGGGCATGCCGTGCGGGAAGTCCTTGTAACTTTTAAACGTTCCGTTCTTCAACAGCTTTGCCGACAATGGTCCGGCGGCAACGTAGGGAACGATCTGATCGTCTTCGCTGTGCATTACCAGCACCGGCACGGTGATCTTCTTGAGGTCCTCGGTGAAGTCGGTCTGTGAGAAGGCGACGATGCCGTCGTAATGCGCCTTGGCGCCGCCCATCATGCCTTGCCTCCACCAGTTTGCGATGACGGCCTCCGAAGCTTTTACGCCCGGCCGGTTGTAACCATAGAAGGGCCCCGTCGGGAGCTCGCGATAAAATTGCGAACGATTGGCCGCGAGCTGCGCCTGAAGTCCGTCAAAAACTTCCTTGGGAAGGCCTTTCGGATTGGCCGCCGTTTTCACCATCAGCGGCGGCACCGCACTGATGATCGCCGCACAGGCCACACGGCTTTCGCCGTGCCGTCCCAGATAGTGCACCACCTCGCCGCCGCCGGTGGAATGGCCGACGTGAATGGCGTTTTTCAGATCGAGATGGGCAGTGAGCGCCGCCAGGTCATCGGCATAGTGATCCATGTCGTGGCCGTCGGCTGTTTGGCTGGATCGGCCGTGGCCGCGCCGATCATGAGCGATGACGCGATAGCCGCGATCGAGGAAGAACAGCATCTGCGCGTCCCAGTCGTCGGCCGAGAGCGGCCAGCCGTGGGCTGAACACGATCGGCTGACCTTTGCCCCAGTCTTTGTAATAAATCTGGACGCCGTCTTTTGTGGTGATCATGGGCATGTTCGATATCCCTTCGTTGTGGTTGCGAATCCAAACGTATGGGCGCCCCTCTCTGCAGTGAACGAATGCGCGTAATGCCCGTACCAGCGGGCACCCACGACAGCTGCTAAAGTTTGGTTTCTTATTTTGCGCCTACCGACGGCAACGGGGATGCTAACTGACAAGGACCGAAAGTTCCGCGGAGAGTTCGGCGGAGATTTCGGCGGAGATTTCGGTACGTCTCCGCTTAAGCGGCACCTCCCAGGCAAGCCGAGGCTTGCCCGTTAAATGACCTGGGGCGCCCGGCCGTAAAGCACAATAGGTGTCGATAAATAAAACCGCGCAACGGTTGCCGCCTATTTGGACGCGCCGCCTTTACCGCTCGACCACCGTGACGCGGCCGTTTTCGATCGCGAGCGCGAGCCTGCCGTGCTTGAGCGCCAGCGCTTTTTCGCCAAATAGCTCGCGTCGCCAGCCGGTGAGCGCCGGCACGTCGGCGCGATCGTCGGCGGCAATGCGCTCGAGATCGTCGACCGTGGCGATCACCTTGGCGGCAACGTGATGGCTTTCCGAAATCATCCGCAACAGTACTTTGAGGAGTTCGACCACCGCCGCGCCATTGGCCGCCGCATGGATGCGCGCAGGACGCGGCAGCGTCTTGGGATCGCGCGCCAGTCCGCGCGTCACCGCCTCGACGATCGCCTCGCCCCA
>JBASAH010000152.1:0-10489 GCA_049650505.1 Xanthobacteraceae bacterium | reverse complement strand
TGCCGGCGCACCGCACGCGCGGCATGAACCGCTGGCCGCAGCTGCCGGCGCAACTGAGATCAAGGCGCTTTACGAAGCGGGAAGCTATCAGGAGGTGCCGCTTGACGGCATGCGCCGCACGATCGCGGCGCGATTGACGTTAGCCGCGCAGACGATTCCGCAGTTCTATCTCACCACGGATGTTGAAATCACTCGTCTCATCGCCTTGCGCGAGGAAGCGAATAATGCCACGCCCAAGGACCGCGATGGCAATCCGGTGTTCAAGCTTTCGGTTAATGATTTTATCATCCGTGCGCTCGCGCTCGCTTTGCAGGCTGTGCCCGCCGCCAACGCGGTATGGGCCGGCGATCGGATCCTGCGCTTTTCGCATTCCGATATCGGTGTGGCGGTTGCGCTCGAGGGCGGCCTCATAACACCGGTTATCCGCCACGCCGAAACCAAGCCGCTCAGCGCAATCTCGGCCGAGATGAAGGACCTCACGACGCGCGCGCGTGCCAAGAAGCTGAAGCCTGCCGAATATCAGGGCGGTGCGGCGGCGATTTCCAATCTCGGCATGTATGGGGTGCGGGAATTCTCGGCGATCATCAATCCGCCGCACGCGACGATTCTTGCCGTTGGAGCGGCGCGACGACAGGCAGTCGAGACAAACGATGGCGGCATCGCCTTCGCAAGCATGCTGAGCCTGACGCTGTCATGCGATCATCGCGTGGTGGACGGCGCGTTAGGGGCAGAGCTTTTGGCCGCGATCAAGCGATTGATCGAGGCGCCAGTCACGATGTTGGTGTGAGGATTGTAATGAACGCTCATAGTCGTGAAATCATTCTTATCGGCCCGTTGAAGCCGCTTATCGTCAAAGGACTCGACGCGGTCGGCACCGTGCACAAAACGGCGGAAGCGAAAGATGCCGATACGTTCTATGCCTCACATGCCAATGTCCGGGCGATCGCCTGCGCTGCCACGACTGAACTGCTCGGCGAGCCGTTCATGAAACGCTTTCCGCAATTGCAAATCATTTCGAGCTTCGGCGTCGGCTACGACCATATCGATGCCAAAGCGGCGGCGGCGCGCGGCGTCATCGTGACCAACACGCCCGAAGTATTGACCGAGGAAGTTGCCGACACAGCGATTGCATTGTTGTTGTGCGCGGTGCGGGAATTTCCGCAAGCCGAACGCTACTTGCGGGCCGGAAAATGGCTGCACAAGCCGTATCCGCTGACCGAGGCGACGCTGCGCAACCGCACGGTCGGCATCGTCGGCATGGGCGCCATTGGGAAAGCGATTGCGCGGCGGCTCGACGCGTTCGCCGTTCCCGTCGTCTATCACGCCCGCCGCCAGCGGCACGAGGCCGGTCATCGCTATTATGCCAGGCTTCTCGACATGGCGCGCGATGTCGACACGCTTATGGTGATCGTGCCGGGCGGCGCCGCGACCGCGAATATGATCAATGCCGACGTGCTGGACGCACTCGGACCAAACGGCATCCTCATCAACATGGCCCGCGGCTCGGTCGTCGATGAGCCGGCTTTGATCACGGCGCTGGCAGAAAAGCGCATCATGGCGGCGGGCCTGGATGTCTTTGCCAAGGAGCCGGAGGTGCCGCAGGAGCTGATCGCGATGGAAAACGTCATACTGTTTCCGCATCTCGGATCGGCCTCGGTTTATACCCGCGACCGGATGGATCAGCTTGTCGTCGACAACATTGCCGCTTGGGCTGCAGACAAGCCGCCGCTGACGCCGGTTCCGGAAACGCCATTCACATCTTGGAAGAACTGAGTCTTGCCACTTGGCAGCACGCTTGGCAGGACCCGCGGCAGGAATTGCGCCAGCGCATGACGCCGTGTCACACCCGTGCTAGCGTGACCTAATGAACGCCTATAAATTCGCGATCGTTGCGGCTTTTGCGGCGAGCCTGTTCGGCGACTCGGCTTTTGCGCAAGATATGGCGCAAGCCGTGGCGCAAGACACGCAACCAAAAACCGATCAGAATCAAACCCTGGAAGGTTCAGCACCGGAAAATCCGCAAGACCAGAATGCGCCGTCTCGCTCCAGTGCAGAAGACGCCGTAAACGCAATGATCGGCGTTTGGGAATTCTCCAACGCCGACCACGACAAGGTCTGCCGCTTTACCTTCCGCACTGAAGCGGCTCCTGGCGGCCGGCGGGTCGACGTCGACAAGAACTGCGCTAGCCTCTTTCCGTCGACCAAGGATATTTCGGGCTGGTCGATCGATAATTACGGCGGTTTGCGTCTGCTCGGCAAACACAGCGAAGCAGTCATCGAGCTTACCGAAGCCGAAAGCGGCATGTACGACGGCTTCACGCCCGGCGAAGGCCGCTACATTCTGCAGAGCGCCGCCGCGGCGCCGATGCGCTCGGCCGAAGACATGATCGGCGATTGGGTCATTGCGCGCGGCTCCGGAAAGGCGATCTGCACGCTAACGCTGGCGAACAGCCCGGCCGGCGTTGACGCCTTGGCACTGCGCTTGAAGGCGGGCTGCGATCCGTTGGTCATGCGATTTAATCCAAACGCCTGGCGCATGGACCAAGGCGAACTGGTGCTGCTGTCGGCGCGCGGGCAATCCTGGCAGTTTGAGGAGAGCGAGCCCAATACGTGGCAGCGGGTGCCGGAGTCGGCTGATCCGATTTTGCTGGTGCGGCAGTAACGGACAGCTCTTTCGCTCAAATGAAAAAACGATATCAGGTCGTCATTATCGGCGGCGGGCCGGTTGGCGTGGCGCTCGCGGTCGAGCTCGGTCAGCGTGGAATTGCCTGTGCACTCATCGAACGGCGGCGCGAGCCGCAGCGTATCCCCAAGGGGCAAAATCTCACGCAGCGCTCGGTGGAGCACTTTTACTTTTGGGGCGTTGCGGAAGCGTTGCGCGCCGCGCGAATTCTGCCGCCATCATATCCGATGAGCGGGATTGTCGCCTACCGCGATCTCAACAACGAATATTGGTCCGCGCCGCCGCTGCGCGAAATCGTCAATCGATATTATTTCCAGGAGAACGAACGGCTGCCGCAATACCAGGCGGAATACGTTTTACGCACGCGGCTGACCCAGTTTGAGAATGTGGAAGTCCGGTTCGGCTGGATTGCCGAATCTATAAGCCAGGATGCGGCCGGCGTCGAAGTCGCGATTGCGGAAAACGGCGGCCCTGGACGGGAGCTATTGCAAGCCGACTATGCCGTTGGCTGCGATGGCGCGCATTCCATCGTCCGCGAACAAGCCGGCATAGCGCGCGGCGGCGCCGATTTTGAGCAATTGATGGTGCTGGCGCTGTTCCGCTCGCCGGAGCTGCACGACAAGCTCAAGCGCTTTCCGCCACGCTCGACCTATCGCGTCATTCATCCCGATCTCAACGGTTATTGGCAATTCTTCGGCCGAGTCGATGTCGGCGAAAGCTGGTTCTTCCATTCGCCGGTGCCCGCCAACACGACACGCGATAATTACGATTTTCATGCTTTGCTGCAGAAAGCCGCCGGCTTTCCGTTCGCCTGCCATTTCGACTATGTCGATTTCTGGGATTTGCGCATCGCGGTCGCCGAGACTTACCAGGCGGGCCGCGTCTTCATCGCCGGCGATGCCGCGCATTCGCATCCGCCCTACGGCGCCTATGGCCTCAACAATGGGCTCGACGATGTCGTTAATCTTGGTTGGAAGCTTGCGGCGACGCTTAAGGGCTGGGGCAGCGAGGCGCTGCTCGCAAGCTACAGCGAAGAGCGGCGGCCGATTTTCAAGGAGACTGCGGAAGACTTCATCGAGGCTGGCATCCGCCGCGACCGCGAATTCCTGCGCCGCTACAGCCCGGAGCGCGATCCGGTGGAATTTGCGCGAGCATGGCAGGAACATACCAATGCCAGTGCGCCGAATGTTCTGACCTACGAGCCGCATTACGAAGGATCGCCAATCGTGTGTGGGCCGCCTGGCGGCGTGAGCAGCGCCCGCGGCTCGCACACGTTCAAAGCGCGCGCGGGCCATCATCTGCCGTCGCAGCTTCTCTCGTCGGGCCGCAATGTTTTTGCGGAGCTCGGTAACGAGTTCACGCTGCTCGCCTTCGATGGTGAGGACGCAACCGCGGCGGCCTTCGCGCAAGCAGCCGAGACACTGCAACTGCCGCTGAAAATCGTGCGCGACAGCTATGACCAAGGTCGCCGCGCTTACGAAGCTAAACTCATCCTCGTGCGTCCGGATCGCTACATCGCCTGGGCCGGCGATGCGCCCCCCGCCGACGCAGCATCGCTGCTTGCCAAATCACTAGCACGCGATCGGAACGGTCAGCGTGATAAACAGTAGGTACGGCCTAGAGAATAAATCTCACGCTCGCCGGTCAGGTCATGTGAAGACAACGATAAAGAAAGAACGAGTGTCATGCGCGAGCGCAGCGTTAGAATGATATTCAAAAAGACGATTGTGATCCTCGCCTTGCTGGCGAGTGCGGTGACGGTGAGTTTTGCCAACCCACCGGGTGGCGGTTACATCCAATGCGATCCGCGTAATCCGAATTCGCCGGTCAGATGTACACCAAACGGCTGGTAGGCCGCCGATCTCAGCTCTGCCGATAGAACGGCTTATCTGCTGATAAGCGATCAAACAATACTCAACAATTGCGCCTCGACATGCGATGCTGGCCAGCGGCAGCGAATCATGGAGCTGGCCATGAAATTACTTGAGATTGTCCCTAGCGACCGTACGCGTCTTTACAGCGCAATGATCAGGAAGCAAGCCGAGATCCGCCGCAGCGGACGCGGAACATTCTCACGAGCGCGCGCACACCGGCGCAACGGCGTGAGATGGACGCACGTTCGCTACAAAGGATCGATCAACTTGGAGCCGGGTTCATCCGAGGGCGTGGAGGCGGTCATCAAATCGCCGGATCGCGGCGATGAAGCACGGCTGTTGTCTTCGTTTCTCGGTTGGCTCGATCGCCATTTCGGCGAGCACCTGTCGTCGGTGAGCATAAAATACCGGCGAGCAGGCCGCGCTTAGAGCATGATCCGGATCAGCTGCGCTGTGCGGGTCGCTTAGTGCGCGCTAGTTGGCGTTGACGCAGACCGCGTAGACAGAGGCATTACCGCTGCCGCCATTACTCTTGAAGCTGACCTTCCAGGCGTTGTTGCCCTCCGGATTGGAAAAATCCGTCGTATCGCCTGGGCTCGGCGTCGAATAGCCGCCGCTAATGGCGCGCTTGCCGGTGGGACAAGTTGCAACGACGACAAGCCGGCCGTTGCGCGGCAGGTTTCCCCGGTTATGGACGACCTCGTAACCGCTGACGGCCGGCGGCTCGGGTGCCTTGCCGCCATTGTAGTGGCTGTACGATACGCCAGCGACCAATGGTCCAACCCACCACGGTTTTCTCAGTAACCCGATCAACGCGTCCTCGTCCCCTCAATAAGCGCGATTGTCCTGCAACAGAGGGGCCGGCCGTGGCCCTGCAGCAACGCCAATGCTCAACGATGCGACCAATCCCGCCCGATCAAAGCCAGTATGTGCGCCGGAAAGTTAGCGAAGAGTTATGCGCACACGCGCCCTCAAATCGCCGAGCATGAGAAGGGCGCACGAATAAATTCCTTTGGAGTAAAGCGCCGATCCTCTCAGGCCCGGACCGGATTGCTTTGTGTCACGCTTCCTCCCGGGCGTCGCTATCGACTCCCGCCAGCCTGCTGATATTCTTGCAACTATGGCTTAACGAGCTGAACGAAAGGGAGGACGCGATGGCTACCTGGCAGCCCGATCCGAGCTTCTATCCGTCGCCCCGTTTGGCGGCGAAAGCACCGCCAGAACAGCTTGCTTACGTGGCGGCTTTCGATCCGGCGCGAAAGTCGCCGGATAGTATCGCGGTCGTCGACCTCGATCCGAACTCGCGATCCTATTCGAGCATTATCGGGACCGTCGCGGCCACCCACGCCGGCGACGAATTCCACCATTTCGGCTGGAACGCGTGTTCGTCCTGTCTGTGTCCCAATGCGCCGCATCCCCATATTGAGCGGCGCTATCTGGTCGTTCCTGGGCTGCGTTCATCGCGAATCTACATTCTCGACACCAAACCCGATCCGCGCCGGCCGCAGATCGTGAAGGTCATCGAGCCGCAGGAACTCGCCGAAAAAACCGGCTATACGCGGCCGCACACGGTGCATTGCGGGCCGGGCGGTATCTATGTCGCCGCGCTCGGCAATAAGGATGGCAAGGCGCCGGGCGGCGTCTTTGTGATGGACCACGAGAGTTTCGAACCGCTCGGCCGCTGGGAAGTGGATCGCGGCCCGCAGCTGCTCGGCTACGACGCTTGGTGGCATCTTGGCTTCGACACCATGGTCACCAGTGAATGGGGCACGCCCGACACTTTCGAAAATGGTCTGGTGCCGGAGATTCTGCTGGGCAGCAAATACGGTCGCCGCTTGCATTTCTGGGATTTCACCAAACGCAAGCACCTGCAAACAATCGATTTCGGCGAAGAGCACCAGCTGGTTTTCGAATTGCGACCGGCGCACGACCCGACCAAGCCGTATGGTTTCGTCAACTGCGTCATCAGCTTGAAGGATTTATCGTCGTCGATCTGGACCTGGTATCGCGACGGCGACAAATGGGCGGTGAAGAAAATCATTTCCATTCCCGCCGAGCCGGCCGACCCCGATCTCTTGCCGCCCGTTCTTAAAGGTTTCAAGGCGGTGCCGCCCCTCGTCACCGATATCGATCTATCGATGGACGACCGCCTTCTCTACGTGGCCTGCTGGGGCACCGGCGACCTGCAGCAATACGACGTCTCGGATCCGTTCAATCCCAAACTCACCGGTAAGGTGCGCATCGGCGGCATCGTAGCGGGCGCGACGCATCCGGGCGCCAGGAACGGTGCGAAGAATGGCAAGCTCAATGGCGGCCCGCAGATGGTGGAAGTGAGCCGCGACGGGCGGCGGGTCTACTTCACAAACTCACTTTATGGCGCCATCGATCCGCAATTCTATCCCGAGGGAATCGACGGCTGGATGGTGAAACTCGACGCCAAGTCAGACGGCGGCATCACCTTCGATCCGAAGTTCTTTATCGACTGGCCAAAGGGACAGCGTCCACACCAGGTCCGCCTGCAGGGCGGCGATTGCTCCTCGGATTCCTACTGCTATCCATGACGGCCTACGGCCTGTGAGCACGCCGGCCGTGTCGAGCGAAATCTGGCTCTGGCTTGCGATCGCGGGGCTCGGTCTGTTTCACGGCATCAACCCGGCGATGGGCTGGCTGTTTGCCGTCGCGCTTGGGCTCAACCGCCGCAGCGAGCGGATCGTCTGGCTGTCGCTGCTGCCAATCGGGCTTGGCCATGCGCTGGCTATCGCGCTCGTTCTCTTTCTCGTGCTGGCGCTCGGGCTCGTGCTTGACCCCGGCCTGTTGCGGCCGCTCGCTGCCGCGATGCTGTTCGGCTGGGCTGCCTGGCATGCTCTTTACGGGCGGCGTCATAAAGTGCGGTTTGGCATGCAGGTCGGGCTGGGCGGTTTATTCCTGTGGTCATTTCTGATGGCGAATGCGCACGGCGCGGGGCTGATGTTGGTTCCGGCGGTGATCCCGCTTTGCCTCGCGGCTTCGCCGACCCACGCCTTGACGGTCGGCACCTCTTTGCCGATCGCGTTCGCTGCACTCGGCGTGCACACTGCGGCGATGCTGGCGACGATCGGAATTGTTTCCATCGTCGTCTACAAATGGGTCGACGTCGCGTTCCTACGCCGCGGCTGGATCAATCTCGATCTGGTTTGGACGATTGCGCTCATCGTCTGCGGGGTCATTCTGCTCGCGATCTGAAACTCAGGTGCTCATATGCCAGAGCTCGTTGAATGGGACAGTTTCTACGTGATTGTCGGCTCGGCTGCCGGCGCGCTGATCGGATTGCAGTTCGTCGTTATAACGCTCATTGCCCAAAAGCCGACGTCGCCTGCGCTAGAAGGCGGCGCCGCTTTTGGCAGACGTCCGCGAGCTAGATCAGCCGCAGCCCCTTGAAGCTCGCATGGCCGTCCTTGCCGACTATCGCACAATGCCTGGGACGGCGTCGTCTATCATGTGTCCGTCAAGGACCGGGATAGTAACGAGCAGCGCTGAGCAGCAGTTGGAACTGATCGTTTAGTCTCCGATAGTTCGAGCGCGCGCTTGACCACTTCGCGCGGATAGACCGGGGTATGATCGACGGTGCCGACCTGCTGCAGTTCATCGGCGATAAGCTGATTGCGTTTGTCGAGAAACAGCACGCGAAACTGCTCGCGATCGGCAAAGCCCTGCGCGCTGCCGCAATAGTCAAGGACGGTCGACCACGACGACAGTACCGGGCGCTTTTTCACGGCGCCGCGCAACAGCCTGCTGGCCGCGGCCTGGACGACCTTCAATTCGGTGATACCGGCGGCGCCAAGTCCCTTCACTTCGGCCAGCCGCGCCGCGGGCGCGGCGATCACTTCCGCAAACGAGCCGAACTTCACCAGCAAATCTTTGGCGAGCGGCTTGACGTCGCGGCGCGGCAGCGCCCGGAACAGCAGCAATTCCAACAGTTCGTAATCGGACAAGGCGTCGGGGCCGGCGTCGCGAAAGCGCCCGCGCAGCCGTTCGCGATGGCCGTGATAATGCGGTGCGGCCTCGGCAAGGCCGCCATCACCGTCGCGCTTCTTTTGCAGTTGAAAACTCCGGACGAAACCCTGATCGGACGACCCCTTCTGCCGCCAGGATTAGCGCAAGCATGCCCAGACGGTGGAATTTTGCAATCCGCTTTACCGCGCGCCGGAATCCGGCGGCTGAGCGCTCACTGCCGATAGGGCGGCTTGTCGAAGTGCTTGGGCGAGAGCGTGAAGATCTCGACGCCGGTCTCGGTGACGCCGACCGAGTGCTCGAACTGGGCGGACAGCGAACGGTCCCGCGTCACCGCAGTCCAGCCATCGGACAACACCTTCACATGCGGCCGGCCGAGATTGATCATCGGCTCGACGGTGAAGAACATGCCTGGCTTGAGCACGATGCCCTCGCCCGAGCGGCCGATATGCACGACGTTCGGCTCGTCGTGGAACAGCCGGCCCACGCCATGGCCGCAAAAATCGCGCACCACGCTCATGTGCTGGGCCTCGACGAAAGACTGAATGGCGTGGCCGATATCGCCGGTGGTGCCGCCCGGCCTGATCGCGGCGATGCCGCGCATCATGCCCTCATAGGTGACTTCGATCAGCCGCTCGGCGCGGCGGGGGATCTCGCCGACCGCATACATGCGGCTGGAATCGCCGTGCCACTGATCGAGAATAAGCGTGACGTCGACATTGACGATGTCGCCCTCGCGCAGCGGCTTGTCGGACGGAATGCCGTGGCAGACGACATGATTGACCGACGTGCAGGTCGCCTTGCGATAGCCGCGATACATCAGCGTCGCCGGCAGCGCCCCATTATCCATGCCGAATTCGTACACGCGACGATCGATATGTTCCGTCGTCACTCCCGGCTTGATTTCGCCAACCAGCATGTCGAGACATTCGGCCGCAAGCCGGCCGGCCTTGCGCATGCCCGCGAAGGCATCGGGACCGTGAATCTTGATCTGCCCGGTTTTGCGCAGCGGCGCACAGGCTGCATCGACATAAGTCATGGCGTGTCAAAAATCATGGCGTGTCAGATCGCGTGTCTGATGGTGTATCGGGATATCGTGGAGGCTTAGGGCTCCAATGTAAGCATCGGCGGCGGCAACGCAAGCGAATGCGGGCTTTTATGCTTTGACGGCATCAATTCACAATCTTGCCGCTCAATTCGTCATCAATGTGGACGCGGATGATGTCGTCGAACGAGGCTTCGCCGCGAAAGCCGAGCGCCAGCGCGCGGCGCGGATCGAACCGTCGCGGCCAGCCGGCAACAATGCGGGCGACAAGCGGGTCGGGTTCGCGCCGAATGCGGGCCGCCACCTTATCGCCGGCGATCCGGCGCAAGGCCGCAATCTGCTCGGCGACCGTGCAGCATACGCCGGGCATCGTGACATTGACGCGCGGGCCGAGCTTGGCGGCATCGAGGCCTGCTGCATGGATCAGGAATCCCACAGCGGCGCGCGGACTGGCGTGCCAGTGCAGCACGCTGTCCTCGACCGGCAGCACCGCTTCCTGTCCGGCGAGCGGTTCGCGAATGATCGACGAAAAGAAACCGGACGCCGCTTTGTTGGGCCGGCCGGGCCGCACCACGATGCTCGGTAGCCGAATGCCGACGCCATCGACAAAGCCGCGCCGCGTATAGTCGGCGAGCAGAAGCTCGACGATTGCTTTTTGCGTGCCGTATGAGGTCAGCGGCGTGAGATGAAAATCATCGGCGATTGCTTCGGGAAACGGCGCGCCGAACACCGCGATCGACGAGGTGAAGACGAGCCGCGGACGATAGCCGTCGCCAATTGCCCGAATGGCTTCGAGCAGCGCACGCGAACCGTCCAGATTGATGCGCATCCCTTTCTCGAAATCGAGTTCGGCTTCGGCAGAAACCACCGCGGCGAGATGAAAGATAACGTCAGGCC
>JBASAH010000151.1:0-1928 GCA_049650505.1 Xanthobacteraceae bacterium | reverse complement strand
ATCCGCATCAGGCGGCGCGCTGGCTGCGGCTTGCCGCCACCAAGGGTCATTGCCGCGCCGAAGTCGCGCTCGGCGAAATGCTGTTCCAGGGGCAGGTCGTGCCGCGGCAGGCGGCGCGTGGCCTGATGTGGCTGATCCTCGGCCGCGACTGCGCGGGCGCGGACGAAAATTGGGTCAAGCCGGTCTATGACAGCGCTTTCAAGCGCGCGAGCGACGACGAACGCGCCATGGCGCTCGTCTATCTTGAGGATTGGCTGAAAGGCCGGCACGAATAGTTTTAAGCGAATAGTGAACGAGTAGGGCGAGTAGCAAAATCGCGTCGCCTAATCGCTATTTGCCACTCACTATTTCGCTTCTATTTCCAGATCGATCCAGACTGGGACGTGATCGGACGGCTTTTCCCAAGTCCGGACGTGACGATCGATGCTCGCGCTGCTGAGCCGGTCTGCCGCTGCAGGCGACAGCAGAAGATGGTCGATGCGAATGCCGTTGTTCTTTTGCCAAGCGCCGGCCTGATAATCCCAAAACGTAAACAGGCCGGAATCGTCGCTGGTCGCGCGCACCGCATCGGTTAGCCCGAGATTGATGAGAGCGCGGAATTCGTCGCGAGTGCGCGGCAAGAATAAAGCGTCATTGACCCAAATTTGCGGATTGCGGGCGTCCGCGGGTGTCGGGATCACATTGTAGTCGCCAGCCATGATGAGTGGCTCTTCAAGCAGCAGGCGTTCGCGTGCATAGGCGGAAAGGCGCTTCATCCAGCCGATCTTGTAGGTGTATTTGTCGGTTTCCGGCGGGTTGCCGTTCGGTAGGTAAAGGCTGGCGATGCGTAGCGCGCCGCGCGCCGTAGAGACGACCGCTTCCATGAAACGGGCATGGTCGTCTTGATCGTTGCCCGGCAGACCGTTGCTGACTTCGTCGAACGGAAATTTCGACAGCAAAGCCACGCCGTTGAATGCCTTCTGCCCATGCACGGCGACGTTATAACCGAGCGCCTCGAACGGCTCGCGCGGAAACGCGTCGTCAACGCATTTGGTTTCTTGCAGGCAGACAACGTCCGGCTTGCGCTCAGCCAGCCAGGTCACCGCGGAATCCAGCCGCTGCTTGATCGAATTCACATTCCAGGTGGCAATTCGCACTGAGGTTTGCGCGTGTTCTAGTATCCGCCAGACGCTGATTTTAGGAACTTCAAATCCGCCACACTAGAGTGCGAAGCTCGTACCGCAGCCGCAGGACGCCGTCGCTTTTGGATTGTTGACCTTGAACGACGAACCGATGAGATCGTCGACGAAATCGATTTCGGAGCCGACCATGTAATTGAGCGAGATCGGGTCGATCAGCACCGTCGCGCCGCTCTTTTCGATGACGATGTCATCCTCGGTGCGCTCGCGTTCGGTGTCGAATTTGTATTGAAAACCCGAGCAGCCGCCGCCTTCGACGCTGACGCGCAACATCGTTCCGGCCGGTTCCTGACGCAGGATTTCGCCGATCTGCCGCGCGGCGCGCTCGGTTACCGTGACGTTGACAGTCATTTTATCTCCAAATCGCAATCACCCGATTGCAACCGTGGCAACACGATAGTTAAGTGCGGCGGAACCGAAGGTCAATCGCCGCCTGGCGCGGTGCAGACAATGGAATCCAACATTTCCCGTGCACCATATGCATGCGATCCGGAACGCAGCCGCGGCCGGCTGCATGCCGAGCCGCCAAGCAAGACCCGCAGCGCCTTTCGCCGCGATTGTGACCGTATCATCCACGCCACTGCCTTCCGCCGGCTCAAGCACAAAACCCAGGTTTTCGTTTTCGACGAGGGCGACCATTATCGCACGCGCCTCACCCATACGCTTGAAGTCGCCCAGATTGCCCGCGCGCTGGCGCGGCGGCTGCGGCTCGATGAGGATTTGGCCGAGGCGTTAGCGCTCGCTCACGAC
>JBASAH010000150.1:0-2220 GCA_049650505.1 Xanthobacteraceae bacterium | reverse complement strand
TGCGCCGCCACTCATGGCGCGGATAGCGGCCCGGCAACACAACATGCAGCTAAGAAGGTTCATTTCGAACTGCTGCCGGATCGTGGCAAGTTCGGTGTCACGCAGAGGCGCGGCGGCAAAGCCGCCGGCAATGTGGATCGAACCCCAGAGCGGCGCCACGCCGCGATAAAGCCGCTCGATTGCCGGCTCGTCGGCCAGCGAGCCAGTGACGGTCAGCTTGACCTGGCGATGATCGCGCAAGCTAAAACGCGCCGCCTCCGCCTCGTTCATGCAAGGCACGTGGCAGATGGCGCCGGCATCGATCAACTGCCCGACTACGGCAGTGCCAAGCGCCCCGGCGCCGCCGGTAACGATGATATGGCGATTGCGAAAGTCCATACGTACTCTCCCCCGATATCATCGCCGATCTTGCAGCCGAGGCAAGGCCGTGCTCCGAATTTGATATTCTGATCGAAAGGAGCGGCAGTGGCTGATTTCGATCTCGCGGTCATCGGCGGCGGCATCAATGGCACGGGGATTGCGCGGGACGCCGCCGGCCGCGGTCTGCGTGTGGTGCTGATCGAACAAAACGACCTCGCCTCCGGCACGTCGTCGGCCTCCTCAAAGCTGATCCACGGCGGACTACGCTATCTCGAACACGGTGAATTTCGGCTGGTGCACGAGGCGCTGCGTGAGCGCGAAGTGCTATTGCGAGCTGCTCCGCACTTGATCAGGCCGATCCGCTTTGTGCTGCCGATCAACGAGACGCGGCGCTCCGCGACGCTGCTGCGGCTCGGGCTTCTGGTTTACGATTGGATCGGTTGGCGCAAAATCCTGCCGGGTACCCGCGAGGTCGATCTCGTTACCGATGCGGCGGGGTTGCCGCTCAAAACGCGATTTCATCACGCCTTCGAATATTCCGATTGCTTTGCCGACGATGCGCGGCTTGTCGTGCTCAATGCCGTCGATGCTGCCGAACGCGGCGCCGTGATCCGTACCCGAACCCGCTGCGTGCGCGCCGAACGTGGCGAGGTGTGGCGGCTGGTGCTGATCGCGCACGGCCAGCGCGATGTCGTGTCCGCCCGGATTCTGATCAACGCCACGGGAGCCTGGAACGAAATATTCGCCGAAACCGTGCTGCGCCAACAGCCGGCGCGCCGGCTGCGGCTCGACAAGGGCCGCCATATCGTGGTGCGGCGTCTCTACGAGCACGATCGAGCTTACATCTTGCAAGCCGCCGATGGGCGCGTTGTCTTTGCTATCCCCTTCGAGGGCGAGTTCACGCTGATCGGCACCACGGATCAGACGTTCATGGGTGACCCGTCGATGGCGCTGCCGACCGGCCCAGAGATCGACTATCTCTGCCAAGTCGTGAACGAGTACTTTCGCACCGAGCTCGGGGCTGCGGATGTCGTCTGGGCTTTCGCAGGCGTGCGCTCGCTTTACGACGATGGCGCGCGCAAAGCGCAGGATGTCGGACGCGACTACGAGTTGGTTCTCGACGAGCGCTCCGGCGAAGCGCCGCTGCTGACGGTCTATGGCGGCAAAATCACAACCTATCGGCGCCTCGCCGAACAAGTTCTGGCGCGTTTGAGGCACTTTTTCCCACATTCGCGGCCGTGGACGGCGAAAAGCCATTTGCCCGGCGGCGATTTTGTCTATGACGGCATCGAGACGCTGGTTGAACGCACGCGGCGCGGTTGGCCATTCCTGAACGTGGAGCATACGCAACGCCTGGTGCGCGCTTACGGCACACGCGTCGAGCGCGTACTCGACAAAGTCAGCCGCATGGACGACCTCGGAACGTGGTTTGGCGCCGATCTCACCGCAGCCGAAGTTCGCTACTTGATGCGCAAGGAATGGGCACAGACTGCGGACGATGTGTTATGGCGGCGTTCGAAGCTGGGGCTGCGGTTCTCGCCCGCGCAGGTCGAAGCGCTCGAGCGCTTCATATCCCAGCCGCAGCCGGCCGCGTCGCCATGATCGGGAGGTGCAGTCGGCCGGCGCTTCTCGCCGTGTTTCCGAGAATCATAGAAATGCATTAAAGCATGATCCCGAAAAGTGGAGACCGATTTCCGGCCTGCGCGAAGCCCCGCCAAACCCTTGTTCTCCCGTTTGATGCTTCGGCGGGCGAAGGCGGGTCGGGAAAGATCATGCTCAAATAGTAAGCTAAAGCGAAATGGCGATTCAGCCTAAAGACATTTCGCTTTAGCGTGACAGCGCGCGGCGTCAGCGCGCCTG
>JBASAH010000149.1:0-3758 GCA_049650505.1 Xanthobacteraceae bacterium | reverse complement strand
GTTGGTGACGCCGACAACGATTCCGGCTTTGCCATCGTCGGTTACGCCGACGATGGCGACCACGCCCGAGCCGAGTTTCTTCTTGCCGTCGTCGGCGAGACTGCGCAGATCCTTCAAGTCGATGCCTGCAACGGCGCGGGCCATGAGCTTCACATCGCCGATCTTGCGGACGCCATCGGCGCCCTCGCCTCGCTCGCCGCCACCGCTTGCGCCGCCTGACATTGCGAGCTTCTTTTTCGCCTCGGAGAGGTCGCGGTCGAGGCGTTTGCGCTCTTCAAGCAAAGTATTTAAGCGGTCCATGAATTCCGTCGGGTTCGTGCGCAGCGCGGTCGCGGCCGATTTGACGATTTCGCGATACTGCCGCCCCTCTGTGCGCGCCTTGGTCCCGGTGATTGCCTCGATGCGTCTTACGCCAGCGGCAACGCCACCCTCTGCGACGACCGAAATGATGCCGATATCGCCGGTCCGCTTAACATGCGTGCCGCCGCACAACTCGACCGACCAGCCCAGGCTATTGCCGCCGCCCGGTGTTGAAGGATTCTGGCCCATCGCGACTACGCGCACTTCGTCGCCATATTTTTCGCCGAATAAGGCGCGCGCGCCGGAAGCAATAGCGTCGTTACGGCTCAGCAGCCGTGTAATCACGGGCGCGTTCTGCAATACGACATCGTTGGCGATATCCTCGACCCGCTCGATCTCTTCGCCGCTCATCGCTTTCGGATGGGAGAAATCGAAACGCAGCCGGTCGGGCGCCACCAGCGAACCTTTCTGCGCGACATGTTCGCCAAGCACCTGCCGCAGCGCTTCATGAAGCAGATGAGTCGCGGAATGGTTTTGGCGGATCGCGCTGCGCCGGGCATGATCGACCTCAAGCACCACTTCGGTACCCGGTTGCACCGTTCCCTGTTCGACCGTTCCGATATGAGCGAAAACGTCGCCGGCATATTTTTTTGTATCGGTGACCTTAAAGCGAATGCCATCGGCAATCATGACGCCGGTGTCGCCGATTTGCCCACCGGATTCGCCGTAGAAAGGCGTTTGGTTGAGGAGGACGACGCCGCTTTCGCCTTTTTTGAGGGCGCCGACCTCCTTGCCATCGCGCAGCACGGCAGAAACGACACCTTCGGCGCTCTCGGTTTCGTAACCGAAAAATTCCGTGGCGCCGAGTTTTTCGCGCAAGGCGAACCAGACCGCTCCGTCCGCCGCTTCGCCAGACCCAGTCCAGGAGGCGCGCGCCTTGGCGCGCTGCCGCTCCATGGCGTCGGTGAAAGCCGCGATATCGACGCCCACGCCGCGCGGCTTAAGTGCGTCTTGCGTCAGATCGAGCGGGAAGCCGTAAGTATCGTAGAGAGTGAAGGCGGTATCGCCGTCGAACATGTCACCCTTCTTGAGCGACTTGCTCGCTTCCTCGAGCAGCGTGAGCCCGCGCTCCAGGGTGCGGCGGAAGCGAACCTCTTCGAGCTTCAAGGTCTCGGTGACCAGCGCCTCGGCGCGATGCAGCTCGGGATAGGCCTGCCCCATCTCGCGGACGAGCACTGGCACAAGCCGCCACATCAGCGGCTCCTTGGCGCCAAGCAATTCGGCGTGCCGCATGGCGCGCCGCATGATGCGGCGAAGCACATAACCGCGGCCTTCATTGGACGGCAGCACGCCGTCCGCGATCAGAAAGGCGCTGGCGCGCAAATGATCGGCGATGACGCGGTGTGACGCCTTGCGCTCGCTCTCCTGGTCGACGCCAGTGAACTCGGCAACCGCTTCGATCAGCGCGCCGAACAAATCAATCTTGTAATTGTCATGCGTGCCCTGCAGCACGGCGGCCATGCGTTCGAGGCCCAGTCCAGTGTCGATCGACGGCCGCGGCAGGTCGAGGCGGTTGCCGTCGGCGAGCTGCTCGTACTGCATGAATACGAGATTCCAGATTTCGACGAAGCGATCGCCCTCCGCTTCCGGACTACCCGGCGGCCCACCCCAGATATGCTCGCCGTGATCGTAGAAGATTTCCGAACACGGACCGCACGGTCCGGTATCGCCCATCGCCCAAAAATTGTCGCTGCCGGCGATCCGCAGGATTTTCTTTGCGGGCAGGCCGGTGATCTTCCGCCACAGCGCGAATGCCTCATCGTCGTCGATATAGACGGTGACGAGCAGACGATCGGCCGGTACGCCGTAGTCCTTGGTGATGAGCCGCCAGGCAAGCTCGATCGCGCGTTCCTTGAAATAGTCGTCGAACGAGAAATTGCCGAGCATTTCGAAGAAGGTGTGATGGCGGGCGGTGTAGCCGACATTATCGAGGTCGTTGTGCTTGCCGCCGGCGCGCACGCATTTCTGCGCCGTCACCGCACGCGAATAGGGACGCTTTTCCAGGTCGGTGAAAACGTTTTTGAACTGCACCATGCCGGCATTGGTGAACATCAAAGTCGGATCGTTGCGCGGCACAAGCGGCGAAGACGGCACGACTTCGTGCCCCTCGCGCGCGAAGTAAGCGAGGAAGGCCGATCTGATATCGTTGACGCCGGTCATTTCGGGGCAACTGTCTAGCCAGCCGGTGCTTGCCTGTCCAGGAAGCGGGGCAGGAAAGCAGGGATTGATGCGCAGATTTGATATACGCGTGCAAAGCATATAAGCGCTCTTGCGGCGGCGACGAGCACTTGATGAACGAGCAAAGCGGCAAATCTCCCCTCCCCGGCACGCTGCAGGAGCGCCTGCGCCAGCGGCACTTCGTCATGACGGCGGAGCTCGTACCGCCGCTTTCGAGCGATGCGCAGGAGCTGTTGCGCAAGGCCGCCGGCCTCAAAGGGATTGCCGACGCTGTCAATGTGACCGACGGCGCCGGCGCGCGCGCCCATATGAGCGCATTGGCGGCCGCAAGCCTTCTTAGGCGGGCGGGCATCGAGCCGATCCTGCAGATGACCTGCCGCGACAAAAATCGCCTGGCGCTGCAAAGCGAAATGATGGGCGCGGCCGCACTCGGCATTCGTAACCTCCTCCTCCTCTCCGGCGACGATCCGAAGGCTGGCGATCAGCCCGACACCAAACCGGTCTTCGATGTCGATTCCAAAACGCTGATCGAAACCGCGCGCCGGATACGCGATGAAGGCACGCTGCCGACTGGCCGCAAGGTCAGCGGCCACGCCGATTTTTTCATCGGCGCCGCCGACACGCCGATCGATCCGCCGGAGGGCTGGCAGCCGACTGCGTTGCTCGCCAAAGTCCAGGCCGGCGCGCAATTCGCGCAGACCCAATTCTGCATGGATGCGGCCATCGTGCGCCGCTATGTCGGCGCTTTGGAAAAAGCCGGCGTCACGAGCAAGCTTGCGCTCCTGATCGGCGTCAATCCGCTGCGCTCGGCAAAATCGGCGCGCTGGATGAAAAACCACCTTTACGGCACCATCATCCCCGACGACTCCATCGCGCGGCTGGAAAAAGCCGCCGATCCCGCGCGCGAGGGTTTGCGCATTTGCGTCGAACTGATCGAAGAGCTTTCGACCATTCGCGGCGTCGCCGGCGTCCACATCATGGCGCCCGGCAATGACGCGGCGATCCCCGAGGCGATCGCGGCGGCGCGACCGCGCGTTCAGCGAGCCGCGCCCTGACCTGATTCTTCCACCGTGCGGATATTGATCTCCGACGTCAGCGTGCGATGCACCGGACATTTGTCGGCGATTTCGATCAGCCGCTTGCGCTCTTCGGCATCGAGCTCGCCTTCGAGCGAAATAATCCGCTCAATGTGGTCGAGCATCCCTTCCTTGGTTTCGCAT